>JAATFK010000534.1 GCA_015655225.1 Solirubrobacterales bacterium
GATCGACGGCATGTCCACGGGGGTGGCGCGGCGCAGCACGACGCCGGCGAGCGTCCCGCTTTCGAGCTCGACGTTCTCGGCGAGGTCGATCGGGCGGCGGCCGAAGAACGTGTACGGCGTCGTGTTCTGCACCATCGCGCTGACGCCCTCGACCACCTGGCCTCCGACTTCCACCGTAAGTCTGGGCGGGTGCACCACGTAGCGGCGGTTGAACGCCGAGATGCCGCACCAGGCGTAGTACCAGGGCCCGAAGCGCGACTTCAGGCGCGGGTGCGCATCCACGCGCTCGGTCACGCTCGCGTCGAGCCCGATGCCGGCGGTGAAGAGGAAGCGGCGGTCGTTCACGACGCCGAAGTCGATCGCCCTCGGCTCCCAGTCGTCCGCCAGCCGCAGCAGGTGCTCGGTCGCATCCACGACGTCGTTCGGGATCCCGAGGATCCGCGCGAACACGTTGGCCGAGCCGCCCGGCAGGCACGTCAGCGGCGTGTCGGAGCCGGCGAGGCCGTTCGCCGCCTCGTTGACGGTGCCGTCGCCGCCGAAGGCGCAGACCACGTCGTAGCCCTCGCGCGCGGCCTCGCGCGTCAGCTCGGTCGCGTGACCGCGGGCTTGGGTCTCGACCGAGTCGACCTGATAGCGCCCCTGGAGGGCGTAGACGACGAGGTGCTTGAGCCGCTCGGAGACCGTCGTCGCATACGGGTTGACGATCACCAGCATGCGCTTGTCGGGGTCTCTCCGCGCGGTGCTCGACGCGAGCCGCTCGAGCGCGTCGAGGGAGGAGGTGGCGGCCACGACTCTTCTACTCCGCCCTCACAGCCCGGTTACGCCGCGCGCTCAGAGCCAGCGTCTGCGTCTGAAGAACGCGATCATCCCGCCCGCGATCGCGAACATCACGACGATGATGATCCAGAACGGCAGCACCCGGTCCTGGCCCGGGACGCGCACGTTCATCCCGAAGATGCTGGCGATCAGCGTCAGCGGCAGGAAGACGACGCTCAGCACGGTCAGCACCCGCAGCACGTCGTTCAGCTGGTGCGAGAGGACCGACTCGTTCGTCGCCTCCAGCGCCTCGACCGTCTCCTTGTAGGTCTCGAGCATCTGCCAGACGCGCTCGGAGGCGTCGTTGATGTCGTCGAAGTAGACGTCGAGGTCCTCCGCCAGGTAGCGCTGCTTGGTGCGCTCCAGGTCGCTGAAGACCGCGCGCTGCGGCCGCACGATCTTGCGGAAGTTGATGATCTCCTGCTTGACGTTGGAGATGTCGCGCACGACCTCGGCCGAGTTGCCGGCGAAGATCTCGTCCTCGACCCGCTCCAGCTTGTTGCCCATCTTCGCCAGCATCGGGAAGGACGCGTCCACGCACGCGTCGATGATTCTGTAGAGCAGGTAGCCGGTCCCCTTCGAGAACCAGCTCTCGCGCAGCTCGTCGTTCGTGCGGCAGCGCTCGAACAGCCACTCGACCGGCTGCAGCGGCTGGTTCGGCAGCGTCACGAGGAAGTCGGGCCCGACGAACAGGTCGAGCTCGGCCGCGTTCAGCCGTCCGACCTGCTTGTCGAAGCGCGGGAAGTACAGGACGATGAAGAGGTAGTCGTCGTACTCGTCGATCTTCGGCCGCTGGTTGCGCGAGAAGACGTCCTCGTAGTCGAGCGGGTGGAAGTCGAACCGCTCCTCCAGCCACGCGCGGTGGCTCTGGCGCGGCTGCTCGAGGTTGACCCAGCGGACGCCGAGGCTCTCGGTGACCTCGGGCGCGGCGACGTCGAAGTCAGCAGGCGGAGGTGTGACGTGACCGCGACCCCTGGGGGTGCGCGGAAAGCGTGGTCTCGGAAGGCTTGGCATGAGGACTTCGCGGTTCGTCCGTCATGTCGTCGGTCGTCTCGATCGTCACGGTGACCATTGTACCCCGTAGCGGGCGATCGACCCAATGGCGGACGCCGTTCGGTCAAGCCCGCCGCTATACTGCCGACCACATAGAGCAGCACGACATAGCAGTACGCATCAAGAGGGGTGGAGGGAATGGCCCGACGAAACCCCGGCAACCCCCCGAAAGGGGAAGGTGCCAATTCCATCAGGCAACGCAACAAGCCTGGGAGATGTGGAAGGCGGTTTTCTCGACCTCTGCCACGGACCCCGGCGGAGGTTTTTTCATATGCCGCCAGAGTCACTGACCTGCAAAGAGTGCAAGACGAAGTACCCGCTCGACGCCCGCTACGTCTGCGAGCGCTGCTTCGGGCCCCTCGAGGTGACGTACGCGCCCGCGACCGACGTCGACGCCGAGGAACTGCGGCGCCGGATCCAAGCTGGTCCCCACTCGCTGTGGCGCTACCGCGACTTCCTGCCCGTCGAGGGGCCGCCGCGCGGCCCCAACCTGCCGGCCGGCTGGACGCCGCTGCTGCGCGCCGACCGCCTCGCGGAGCGGCTCGGGCTGCGGGAGCTGTGGATCAAGAACGACGCCGCCAACCCGACCCACTCGTTCAAGGACCGGGTCGTCGCGATCGCCCTCGCCCGCGCGCGTGAGCTGGGCTTCGAGGTGATCGCCTGCGCCTCGACCGGGAACCTCGCGAACGCCGTCGCCGCGCACTCGGCCGCCGCCGGACTCGAGTCCTACGTCTTCATCCCCTCCGACCTGGAGGAGCCGAAGATCCTCGCGACCGGCATCTACGGCACGCACCTGGTCGCGGTCAACGGCAACTACGACGACGTCAACCGCCTCTGCACCGAGGTTGCCGGCGAGCGTGACTGGGCGTTCGTGAACGTCAACATGCGGCCCTACTACGCCGAGGGCTCGAAGACGATCGCCTACGAGATCGCCGAGCAGCTCGGCTGGTCGGTGCCGGATCGGATCGTCGCCCCGATCGCCTCCGGCTCGCTCTTCACGAAGGTCGCAC
>JAATFK010000394.1 GCA_015655225.1 Solirubrobacterales bacterium
CTCGCGGATCAGGCACGGCACCATGCACGACCAGCAGCGGTGCGGGTACTGGTAGTCGGCGTCCTCGAAGGTGATCGGCCCGTGCCCGTTCTTCTTCGACAGCTCGCCGTAGCGCTCCCACCACTTGCCGTATCTGTCGTACCAGCCCGGGTACTTGAACTCGAACCACTCGAAGTCGTCGTCGTCCATCGCGTCGATCCGCCAGTAGTTGACGGGCCAGCCGGTCGCGAAGAACTGCGCGACCTCGTGGACGTAGCCTCTGTTCCAGATGCGGTCCCACGAGGCCTCGACGAGGTCGTGCGGGATCTCCAGCCCGTACTTCTCCAGCGGCACGAGGTAGCTGCGGTAGTAGTCGTCGTAGATCCAGCGGCGCCACGACTCGGCGTAGCTGTCGCGCTCCTTGCGGCGATCCTTCGTGCCGTACTCGATGAACGTGCCGATCGCGGCGTCCACGACCGCGTGGTTGTTCCACCAGGCGTAGCGCAGGTCGCGCTCCAGCAGCGCCCGGTTGCGCTCGTCGGCGAGCGCCATCAGGATGATCGAGTAGCCGTTGGAGATGTGGCGCGACTCGTCCGACTGGACCGAGTGGAAGACGGTCGGCAGCAGGTAGTCGCCGTTCGCCGCCGCCTCGCCGGGCATCGCGACGAAGAGGACGTTCGTGAACGCCGTCTCGGCGACGATCGTCAGGTAGATGTTCGCCGCCGTGATCGCGTCGCCGGTGATGAAGCCCTCGCCGAACTGCCGGCCGATCGTCCCCGCGTAGCAGTTCGAGAACGCTCTCTCGGTGATGTCGAACCCGGCCGGGTCGATGTAGTGGTTCATGTAGAGCCGCTTGAGGTTCATCTGAATCGTCGAGTGACGAACCTCGTCGATCATCTGAATCGCCAGCCCGTTGTGGACCTCGGGATTCGGCACCGCGTTGATCGCGAGCGGCATCGCGCGGGCCGCCGAGATCTCCGGGAACGGGATGATGCTGAGGAACAGCTTCTGCCACTCCATCCAGCGCTGCTGGACCTGGCGGAACATGTTGCCGCGGATCGCGCCGTCCATCGCGCCGAAGACGCGGTTGTCCTTCTCCTCCTCCATTGGGAAGTAGGAGCGCAGAACCTGCTTCAGCGGGTCCTTCTTGGGGGCCTTCTCGAACGTGTAGTCGGTCGGGTACTTCTCGACCGGCTCGACGAACGTCGGCTCCCAGGAGAGCTCCTGGATCTTGCTGTGAGCCTTCGTGATGCTCGCCCTGCTCATGCTGAGACCTCCGTCTCCGGGATTTGCGCCGCGACCGTACGTCCGCTCGGCGCGGGCAGGCAAGAACGTCCCGACTCTTCCGGGATCGTTGGGAAGGACGGCGCCGGCAGTGCCGCGCCCGCCCGCTCGGCGACCTCTCTCAGCAGCCCCGCCAGCTCCTCGCCCTCGAGCGAGAAGGAGCGGGCCGACATCGAGATGCCGAGGATCGCGACCGCTTCGCGGCGCGCGTTGAAGACCGGGGCCGCGACGCAGCAGACGTCGCGGCCGAACTCCTCGCGATCGGCGGCGACGCCGTCGCGGCGGATCTCGTCGAGCTGGTCGTAGAGGACCCGCGGGTCGACGATCGTGTGCGGCGTGAAGGCCCGCAGTCCGTCGCCGACGTAGCGCTCCAGCGTCGGCGCGTCGTGCAGCGCGAGCGCGACCTTGCCGAGCGCGAGGGCGTGGGCGTTGGGGCCGATCTCGCCGTCGAGGCCGGGGATCCGGCGGATCCCCTGACGGCCGCGGACGAGCGGGATCACGATCCGCCCGGCGTGGGCGACGGCGAGGTAGGCGCGCTTGTGGCTGCGCGCGAACAGCTCGTCGAGGACCGTCACGAGGCCCGCCAGCGGGCGCGAGGCGCGGTGCTGCGCGAGCGGGGTCGCGGGCAGGCCGCCCGCGTCGCCCGGGCCGACGAGCGACGCGACGCGGGCCGCCAGCGCGGGCGCCTCGGCCGGGATCGCGAAGCGGTAGTGGCCGCGCGCGCCGTGGACCGCGAAGCCCTCCTCGCAGAGGCTGTCGAGCAGGTTGTAGGCGGTCGAGACGCTCTTGCCGAGCGCCCGCGCGGCCTCGTCGGCGCGCAGGCCGTGCGGGCTGCGCGCGAGCAGCGCGAGCAGCTGCAGGGCCGCGCGCGCCGTGCTCAGTCCGCGCGCCCGGGGCGCCGCGGCGTCCACCGTCGTGTCGTGCTTGAAGATCGTCGTCCCTCTCCTGAGATCCCACCGGCGGAAGCTGCCGGTGGAGTCAGTCGATCAGGACGGCGTTACAGCGCCGTTACACGGGATAGGGGGGATCCTCGGCGAGCAGCGCCTCGCGCAGCGAGCGCGTCCGCGCGGCGGCGCGGCTGTGGCGCGGATCGTCGACCGGCAGCAGGCCCAGCAGGCGGTTCCAGGCGAGCAGGTCGCGCTCGCCCGAGCTGCACTGGACCCACGCCCACAGCGCCTCGGCGTCGCCGCCGGTGAGGACCGCGTGGCGCAGCCAGCTCTCCAGGTCGGCGCGCTCGCGGACGATCCCGGGCGCCTCGGAGTCGGGCAGCAGCGGGCCGCGGTAGGCCTCGGCGGCGGCGCGCACGTCGTTGCGGCGCAGCAGCGCGCGGACGTTGCCGGCGTCGCTGCGGGCGCCGGGGGCGAGCCGGTAGCGGTCGGTGTCGATGCAGTCGCCGAGCAGCTTGCGCAGCCGCGACATCTCGACGCGGACGCTGCCGGGGTGGCCGTGGTCGCCGTAGAGGTCGGCGCAGAGCACGTCGGCGCTGGCGCCGCGCGGGCTGGTGGCGAGCAGCGCGAGCAGCTCGGCGTGGCGACGGCGCAGCGGGACCGCCTCGCCGTCGACGGTCGCGTGGGCCAGCTCGGGACCGAGCAGCGTCAGCTCCAGCTGCGGCACGCGCGGAGTCGCGCGGCGCGTCGAGCCGCTCGCGCGGGCGACGACGTAGGCGTTCTCGCCGACCGGCTCGGCGATCGCGGCGACGCCCGAGGGCAGCACCAGCTCGCCGCCGCCCGGCGGCACGTCGATCCGCGTCGCGGGGTCCCAGTGCTGCGGGTGGCCGATCAGGATCCGGCCGGCGCCGGTCACGAGCGCGCGGCGCACGGCGCCGGGGTCGAGCCGTCCCTCGAAGCGGCTGCGCAGGCGGTCGTCCTGCTCCAGCAGCGAGTAGCGCAGGAAGACCTCGACGGCGCGCGCGGTCGCGATCACGAGCGAGAGGCTGTGCGGGTGGACGCCGGTGAAGTCGCCCGTCAGGTCGACGACGCCGATCACGCGGCCGTCCTCCGGCTCGTGGACCGGCGCGGCGGCGCAGGTCCAGCGCTGGACCGGCTCGGTGAAGTGCTCGGCGGCGAAGACCTGGACCGCGTGTCCGGCCGCCAGCGCGGTGCCGACGGCGTTCGTGCCGGCGCCCGCCTCGCTCCAGAGGGCGCCCTCGGCGAAGTTCATCATGTCGGCCGCGCGCCCCCTCGTGCGGGCGCTGCCCTGGACGCTCAGGAGCAGCCCGTCGGCGTCGCTGACGACCATCAGGTGGTCGGCCTCGTCGGCTGTCTCCGAGAGGCACTGGCGGATGATCGGAGCGGCCGCCGAGAGCGGGTGCTCGCCCCACAGCGAGCGGGCGCCGGCGGGATCCGCGAGCGAGGGCGCCGACATGCGGCCGAAGGGATCGACGCCGGCGTCGCGCGAGCGCCGCCAGGAGTCGGCGATCGGCGTGCGGATCGCGACCGACTCGGTCCCGTCGCCGGAGTCCTCGGGCGAGTCGGCGACGAAGTCCTCCCAGGCGTCGCGCAGCTCGCGAGCGCGTCTCGCGGGCACCGTCGCGACGTCGACCGCAAGCCAGGGGTTCGCGGTCATCGGCCCACGTTCGGGTAGCGATCCGTGACCGTCATCCGGGAGCGACAGCACTGCGGCATGGGGACCTCTCCTCTCGGCGTCCGCGACAGCTCCGCGAGCCGGCGTCGAACGTCCGATCCAACGGATGCTAGCGCGCGGCGATCCTCGTGTCAGTCCGCACGACCTCGGTCCGCGGGGCGCCGGCGCTCAGCCGCGCCGGGCTCTTCTCGGCGCCACGAGCGTCAGCAGCTTCGAGCTGACGGCGCTCCCGCCGGCCGGCGTGACGACGATCCGGTAGTGGCCGAGCGCAAGCGCATGGCCGCTGATCTTGGAGCCGAAGGAGATCCGCACCGTGCCCTTCGCGGCGGCGCGCCGGACGGTCGCGATCGTGACCGTGCGGGTGCAGCGCTTGGCGCGCTTGTTCGCGGCGGTCGGCTTCACGCAGCTGCCGCCGCGTCCGCGCCGGCCGGCGACGCCCTGCCGGAAGGCGAGCGTCACGGTCGCCGCCTTCGAGAGCTGGAAGGAGGCCACCGCGCGGCGGCCGCGCACGAGGCGCGCCGGGGCGACGGCGAGGTGGGTGACGGCCGGCTTTGTGGCCGTCGCCGGGGGCGGCGTCGTGGTGATGGGCGGCGGCGGGGGCGGCAGCTGTCTGGTGACCGGCGCGTCGACCGTGATGCGGCCGATCGCGTTCCCGGTCTCCTCGCTGAACCAGACGTTCCCGTCAGGCCCCGCGGCGGTGAAGCGCGGCCCGGCGTTCGCGGTGATGCCGGTGCTGAACTGCTGGATCGCGGTCGTCCCCGGCACGAGGCGCCCGATCTGGCTGCCGTTGAAGATCGCGAACCAGAGCGCCCCGTCGCGCGCGCTCGTCATTCCCTCGGGATCGCTCGCACCGCCGGCCAGGACGTCGCTGACGCCGTAGTTCGCGCCGGTCACGTCGACGTGCCCGATGTCCTCGTTCGCGCCCCCGCCCGCCTGGCTGAAGTAGATCTTGCCGTCGGCGCCCGCCGCGATCCCGAGCGCGCCCGTCATCGTCCCGGTCGGGAACTCGCTGATCGTGTGCGGCGTGACGTTCAGGTTGACGCGCCCGACGAGGTCGTTGTTGTTCTCCGTGAACCACATGTTCCCGTCCGGCCCGCGGGTGATCTGCTGGGCGTTGGCGGCGGCGGTCGGGATCGGGAACGAGGTCGCCGTGGTCCCGTCCGTTCTCACCTCGACGATGCGGTTGTTGCCGGCGTCGACGATGTAGAGGTCGCCGTCCGGGCCGGTCGCGATCCCGCGCGGCGTGTTCAGCGGTCTGCCGTCGAACGGGGCGGCGAACGCGGTGAACGTGCCGGTCGGCGTGATGCGGCCGAGGACGCCGTGGAAGTCGTCGGTGTACCAGAGATTGCCGTCGCTCCCGAGCGCGATCCCGGCCCCGGTCGCGCCCGGCTCGACCGGGAACTCGGTGATCGCGCCGCTCGGCGTGATCCGGCCGATCCCTCTCGCCCCCGCGTCGTGCTCGGTGAACCAGACGTTCCCGTCCGGCCCGGCGGTGAGCGCGTACGGCCCCGCGTTCGCGGTCGGCACGGGGAACTCCGTCACCACGCCGTTGGCGCTCGCGGCGGCCGGGACGGCGAGGGCGGCGAGCAGGGCGCCGAGCGCCAGCCGGCGGGCGCGACGGGGCGAGCACGAGAGCGGGATCACGGGCGGCCTTTCGGGTCGAGCGGCGTCTCGACCGGGACCATAAACCAGATCACCGGCCCCGTTCAGTCGGCTGGCGCGGCGGCGTCCTTGCGTCGGGGGCGTCGGCGCCGGCGGCCTCGGCGGCCTCGGGCGCGAGGTCGGGGATCGGAACGCGCGCGCGGATCTCCGCCAGCAGCCGCCGCGAGAGGTCGGCCGGCCGCTCCTCCGGCCGCAGGCCGCCCTCGGCCGGGAGGAAGAACGTCACGCGCACCTGCGGACGCGGCCGCAGGCGCGTGACCTTGCCGGCGCCCTCGACCGCGACGCAGATCACCTGCGCCTCCGGCACCGCCTGCGCGAGGCGGCCGAAGCCGCTGCGCGCGCGCAGCACGCGCCCGCGCGTGCGGGTCCCCTCGGGAAAGATCCCGAGGCACGCGCCGGCTCTCAGCTCCGCGATCGCGCGGTCCATCGCGCCGGTGTCGCCGCTGCCGCGCTCGATCGGGATCTGTCCCATCCCGTTCAGCAGCCAGCCGAGGCCCGGCTGCTTCCACAGCGACGCCTTCGCGAGCGCGCTGATCTGCCGGCGCGGGAGCGCCGCGTTGCCGACCGCGGGCGGGTCCCAGTTGGAGTCGTGGTTGACCGCGAGCAGCACCGGGCCGGACTCCGGCAGCAGCTCGGCGCCGGTCACCTCGAGCCGGCCCCACCAGCGCAGCAGCGGGGTGCAGACGGCCATCGCGAGGCGGTAGATCAGGGGGATGGACGGCGGAGGAGAAGGCGTCATGGACGCAATCTACGCGGCCGGCGCCGCGACCGGCGTACCGCCGAGCACGTCGTCGAGCGCGGCGACCACCCGCGGGTCGAACTGCGAGCCGGCGCAGCGCCGCAGCTCGCCGAGCGCCTGCGCCGGCGTCAGCGGCGTCGCGCGGTACGGACGCGGGCTCGTGATCGCCGCGTAGGCGTCGCAGACGTGGAGGATGCGACTGCCGAGCGGGATCTCCTCGCCGGCGAGGCCGGCGGGGTAGCCGCTGCCGTCGAAGCGCTCGTGGATCGCCGCCGGCAGCGGCCCCTCGCGCAGCTCGGCCGCGAGCACCAGCTCGCGCAGGTCGGCGCCCTCGATCCCGAGCCCGGCCGCGACCGCCGCGACGAGCGCGGCGACCTCGGCGAGCGCGACACCGGGCGCGCCGGCCGCGGCCGGCGGCGGCCCGGCGGACGACCGCCGCCGCGCGGCGCCGCGCCCGGCCGGCTTCTGCGCGTACATCCGCTGGTCGGCGAGCTGGAGCGCCGCGCTCGGGTTGGTCGCCTCGGCCGGAATCCGCACGACGCCGGCGGAGGCGGTGATCGCGTAGCCCTCGCCGTGCTCGCCGAGCGCCTCCCGGCAGGCGGCGGGCGCGTCGGGGCCGGCGCTCGCTCCCAGCAGGACGCAGAACTCGTCGCCGCCGAGCCGGTAGGCGGTCCCGTGCGGCTCGGCGGTCTGCTGCAGGCGGCGCGAGACGCGCTGCAGCAGCTCGTCGCCACCGCCGTGGCCGAAGGTGTCGTTGTAGCCCTTGAAGCCGTCGAGGTCGAACATCACGAGCGTGACGGGGTCGGCGAGCGTCGCGCGCGCGACCGCGTCCGCGAGGTCCTGCTCCAGCCGGCGGCGGTTCGCCAGTCTCGTGAGCGCGTCCTGAAGCGTCAGCGCGCGCAGCTCGCTCGTGTAGCGGTCGGCGTCGCGGCGGCGCACGCGGTCGAAGCGCCGCAGCAGCAGGACGACCGCGAGCGCGGCGAGGCCGATCAGCACGAGCGTCGCGACGTCGGCGGTCCGCGAGGCGGTCGAGGCGGCGTGCGCCTGGTCGCCCTCGAGCCGGTCGAACGCGAGCTCCGCCTGCTGCATCAGCTGCGTCCGCTGCGGCGTCGCTCGGGTGGAGCGCTCCAGCAGGTCGGCGAGCGCGCGCAGCCGGGCGATCACGACGTCCACGTCGGCCGGCTTGCTGGCGCTGTCCTCGATCGCCGTCAGGCGCGGCAGGACGGTCGTCTCCGCGACCCGCGCGGCGACCGGCGGCGGAGGCGGCGCGCCCGGCGGGGGCGCCCCTCTGCTGCCGGGCGGCGGGGGCGGCGCGACGATCCCTCTGCCCGACCTGCTCGCCTGGTCGAGCAGCCCCTGCGGGACCTCCAGCTCGATGTGCACCTCGGCGACCGTGAACTGGATCTGACGGGCCTGGTCGGCGCGCTGGCGCAGCGCGCTGACCCCCCAGCCGGTCGCGGCCGCCAGCAGCACCGCGACGAGCACCGGCGCCCAGGCGAGCGCCGTGCGACGGGAGAGGGTGGGGAGTCGCGGGAAGCTCATGGCAGGCGGGCGCCGGACGAGGGGCGACAAGGATGAGATCGGCCTCCGCGCGCTCGACTTGAGCGTCCGGGCGGAGTCTGGCACGCGTGAGCATCCGACACGCGGCGTGCGGTCGGAGATATGGTGATTGGATTACTTGCCTCTCGCCGAACGGAGCCCGCTGCGATGACGACGTTCCTGAAGGACCCCTCGCCCCCGACGACCGAGGCGACCGACGAGCTGCGCGCGCGCGTCAGCGAGATGCTCCGCGACGTGGAGCGTGGCGGGATCGACGCGGTCCGCCGCTGGTCGAAGCAGCTCGACGACTGGTCGCCCGACAGCTTCCTCGCGACCGACGCCGACTTCGCCGCCGCCGAGTCCCAGCTCGACGACGGGCTGCGCGAGCAGATCGCGTTCGCGCAGGAGCAGGTGCGCCGCTTCGCCCAGGCCCAGCGCGACACGCTGACCGACCTCCGCGTCGAGATGAGCCCCGGCGTCGTGCTCGGCCACCGCCACATCCCAGTGCAGGCGGTCGGCGCCTACGTGCCGGGCGGCCGCTACCCGATGCTCGCGTCGTCGTTCATGACCGTGCTGGTCGCGAAGGTCGCCGGCGTCGAGCAGGTCGTCGGCTGCGCGCCGCCCCAGCGCGGCGGCGGGATCCACCCGGCGATGCTCTACGCGATGCGGACCTCGGGCGCCGACGCGGTCCTCTGCCTCGGCGGCGTCCAGGCGCTCGCGGCGATGGCGTTCGGGCTGATCGACGGGCTCGCCCCGGTCGACATGCTCGTCGGCGCCGGCAACGCGTACGTCGCGGAGGCGAAGCGCCAGCTCTTCGGCCGCGTCGGGATCGACCTGCTGGCAGGGCCGACCGAGGTGCTCGTGATCGCCGACGAGACGGCCGACCCGCGGCTCGTCGCGGCCGACCTGCTGGGCCAGGCCGAGCACGGGCCGAACTCGCCCGCCGGCCTGATCGCGATCGGCGCCTCCGTCGGCGAGGCGGTCGCGGCGCAGGTGCGGGAGCTGCTGCGCGACTGGCCGACCGCCGAGGTCGCCGGCGCGGCCTGGCGCGACCACGGCTGGATCGCGATCGCGGCCGACGACGACGAGGCGATCGCGCTCGCCGACGAGGCCGCCAACGAGCACCTCGAGGTCCAGGTCGCGGAGGCGAAGCTCCCCGACTACCTCGCGCGCCTACGCAACTATGGCTCGCTCTTCCTGGGCGAGGAGGCGACGGTCGCCTACGGCGACAAGGCGGTCGGTACGAACCACGTGCTGCCCACGCTGCGCGGCGCCCGCTTCACCGGCGGCCTCTGGGTCGGCAAGTTCCTCAAGACCTGCACCTGGCAGCAGCTGACGCCAGAGGGGACGCGGACGGTCGCGCCCTCGGTCGAGGAGATCTGCGCCGCCGAGCGGCTCGCCGGCCACGGCCTGACCGCGACGATGCGGCTGGAGCGCGCCGGCGCCGGGGCCGGCGCGGTGGTGTGACCGAGCCGGCCGTGATCGCCGCGCCCGACCCCGGCCGCTGGTCGCTCGCCGGCCGCGTCGCGCTCGTGACCGGCGCCGGGCGCGGGCTCGGGCTCGGCTGCGCGGCGGCGCTCGCGCAGGCGGGCGCGGCCGTC
>JAATFK010000399.1 GCA_015655225.1 Solirubrobacterales bacterium
GCGCCTCGACGTCGTCGCCGTCGGCGACCGCCCGCCGCAGGTAGCGCCCGCCGTACTCGAGCGCCTTCGCGGACCAGACGTCGGCGACCGGGTTGGCGCCCTGGTAGGGCGGCCGGTCGTCCGGCGACGCGGGCCGCGGGCGGCTGTCGAACGGCCGCGAGAGGAACGACTCGGCCGCGTGGCAGACGACGTCCAGCCCGGCGGAGGAGGTCACCTCGGGCGCGAGCGTCCGCGTCAGCTCGGGGTCGACGATCGCCTGCGCCGGCCGCAGGTAGCGGTGCGAGATGCCCGACTTCAGCTTCAGCGACGGGATGTCGAGGACCGCGACCGTGGTCGCCTCCGAGCCCGTCCCGGAGGTCGTCGGGATCGCCAGGTGCGGCATCAGCGGCGACGGCGGCCGACGGCCGGCGCCGACCGGCGCGTTGACGTAGTCCATCACCGGCGCCGGGTGCGTCGCGACGAGGTTCGCGACCTTCGCGGTGTCCATCGCGGAGCCGCCGCCGACCGAGACGAAGCCGTCGACGCCATGCTCGCGCGCGAAGTCGGCTGCGTCCTGGAGCGAGTCGAGCGTCGGCTCGACGCGGCTGCGGTCGTAGCACACGACCGCGATTCCCTCCGCCTCGATCAGCCGCTGGATCCGCTCCGGGTGCCCGAGCGCGGCGACGCCCGGGTCGGTCACGAGCAGCGCCCGGCGGACGCCGAGCCGCTTCAGCTCCCAGCCCGCGTCGGCCGACGCGCCCGGTCCGAACTTGACCGGCGTCGCCTCGAGCGTGAACACCGTCTCATGACCGCCTGCGGCCATCCCGCACTCCCCTCCTGGTCGCTCCCGATCGCACGGGTAGCCTGTCACACGCGATGGAGCTCACTCAAGCGCTGCGAGAGGTCGTCGGGGCGACCCACGTCCTCGACGACCCGGAGCTGACCGCGCCCTACGAGCGCGACTGGACCGGCCGCTTCGGCGCCCGCGCCCGGCTCGTCGTGCGCCCGGCCGACACGGCACAGGTCGCCGCCGTGATGCGCTGCTGCGCGGCGGCCGGGGCGCCCGTCGTCCCGCAGGGTGGGAACACCGGCCTGGTCGGGGCGAGCGTCCCGCGTGAGGGCGACGAGGTCGTGCTCTCGCTGCGGCGGCTGAGCGCGATCGGCGAGGTCGACCCCGCGCTCGGGCTCGTCGCGGCGGGCGCCGGCGCGACGCTCGGGGCCGTGCAGGCGGTCGCGCGAGCGGCGGGCCTCGACGCCGGCCTCGACTTCGCCGCGCGGGACTCGTGCACGATCGGCGGCGTCGTCGCCTGCGACGCCGGCGGCGCTCGCGCACTGCGCCACGGGACCGCGCGGGCGCACGTCGCCGGGCTGGAGGCCGTGCTCGCCGACGGGACCGTGATCTCCCGCATGAGCGGGCTCGCGAAGGACAACGCCGGCTACGACCTCCCGGCGCTGCTGGTCGGCTCCGAGGGCACGCTCGGGATCGTCACGCGCGTGCTGTGGAAGCTCGTGCCGCGGCTCGACAGACGGGTGACGGCGCTCGTCCCGCTCGCCTCGGTCGCCGACGCGACCGTGCTGCTGGCAGCACTGCGCGCGCATGCGCCGTCGCTGGAGAGCTGCGACTTCTTCCTCGACGACGGACTGTCGCTCGTGCTCGCCTACCAGCGGCGCGCCTCGCCGTTGGAGCGCCGCGCGCCCGTCTACGTGGTGGCCGAGTGCGCCGGGCGCGACGACCCGACCGACGAGCTGGCGGAGGCGCTCGGGCAGGCAGGCGTCGAGGACGCGCTGATCGCCGACGACACCGCCAGCCGGGAGCGGCTGTGGGCGCTGCGCGAGGGGCACACCGAGGCGATCGGGGCGGCCGGCGTGCCGCACAAGCTCGACGTCGGCGTGCCGCTGGCGGCGCTCGCGGGGTTCCTGGAGGAGATCCCACGCGCGCTCGCGAGCGCGGTGCCGGACGTGCCCGACGCGCGAGCGTTCCTGTTCGGCCACCTCGGCGACGGCAACGTGCACGTGAACCTGCTCGGCCCGGCGATCGAAGACGAGCGCGCCGACGACGCGGTGCTGGAGCTGGTGCTCTCCTGCGGCGGGACGATCAGCGCCGAGCACGGCGTCGGCGTCGCGAAGGCCCGCTGGCTCGCGCGGGCGCGGGGCGCCGGCGAGGTCGCGGCGATGCGGGCGCTGAAGCAGGCGCTCGACCCGGCGGGCCTCCTGAACCCGGGAGCGGTCCTCCCCGCCTGATCTGGATATACTCCGCCACCGCGCGGATGTAGCTCAGTTGGCTAGAGCGTCTGCTTGCCATGCAGAAGGTCGAGGGTTCGAGTCCCTTCATCCGCTTGTGACGAAAGCCCCGCTCTGGCGGGGCTTTCTGCGTCTATGGACCCGACTGACGTTGTGATCATCGGCGCCGGTGCCGCCGGCTTGATGTGTGCCCTGACCGCCGCCGCGCGCGGTCGCCGGGTGCTGCTCGTCGACAGCTCCAACAAGGCGGGCAAGAAGATCCTCATGTCCGGTGGCGGGCGCTGCAACTTCACCAACATGTACGCGGAGCCGGCGAACTTCGCCTCGCGGAACCCGAACTTCTGCAAGTCGGCCCTGGCCCGCTATACGCCGTGGGACTTCATCGCCATGGTCAGCGCACACGGCGTCCCCTACCACGAGAAGAAGCTCGGCCAGCTGTTCTGCGACACCACGTCCAAGGACATCCTCAACATGCTCCTGGAGGAGTGCCGGCAGGCCGGCGTCGACCTGCGCCTCAACACCTCGGTGCGGCAGATCGAGAAGACCGAGGCCGGCTACGCGCTGAGCGCCGACGTCGGGAACGTCACCGCGCAATCGCTGGTGGTCGCGACCGGCGGCCTGTCGATTCCGACGCTGGGCGCCACCGGCTTCGGCTACGAGATCGCGCGCCAGTTCGGCCACGACGTGCTGCCCACCCGCGCCGGCCTGGTGCCGTTCACGCTCTCCGGCCAGCTGAAGGAGCTATGCGCCGAGCTGTCCGGCACCTCCGTGGACTGCGTGGCCAGCTGCAACGGCGAGAGCTTCCGCGAGAACCTGCTGTTCACCCACCGCGGCCTCAGCGGCCCGGCGATCCTGCAGATCTCCTCGTTCTGGCATCCCGGCGACGCCGTGACGATCGACCTGCTGCCCGACCACGACGCGCTGGAGTGGCTGCAGGGCCAGCAGCTCGCGCGCCCGAACAGCGAGCTGAGGACCGTGCTGGGCGAGGTCTTCACGAAGAAGATGGCGAGCCAGCTGGCCGATCACTGGTTCACGTCGAAGCCGATGAAGCAGCACACCGCGGCCGAGCTGCGCGTGATCGCCGACACGCTCGGCGCCTGGCAGGTGGTCCCGGCCGGGACCGAGGGCTACCGCACCGCCGAGGTCACCCTGGGCGGCGTCGACACCCGCGACGTGTCGTCCAAGACGATGGAGTCGCTGAAGAGCCCAGGCCTCTACTTCATCGGCGAGGTCCTCGACGTCACCGGCCACCTCGGCGGCTTCAACTTCCAGTGGGCCTGGGCGTCGGGGCATGCGGCGGCGCAGGTCGTGTGAGGGTGGCGGCGCCGGCGAGGATGAGGTCGACGCCCGCCGCGAACTGTCGGCGGTCGTCGTGATCCGCAAGCTGTCGCGCCATCGCCCGCACGAACGGGAGCTGGTCGCGCCGGGCGCGTGAGGTCCAGTCGTCGGCAACTGTCTTGAGCAACCCGGAGCGACCGACGGCGAGCGGGACGCGCGCGCTGGCCGCGTGTTGGCCGGCCGCCCCCAGGATGTGATGCACGAGCGCCGAAGCGACGTCGAACTGGTGGTCCTCCGGGACGCCCGCGACCGCCAACCGTTCACCGACCGCTTCGACGACGAGCAGGACGGCCGCCTGCCAAGGCGCGCGCGCGAGCTGCGAGCCGAGCCACCGGTGGGCGTCGATGAGGTCGAACGCCTCCAGCATCAGCGTCCGCACGTCCGCGTCTGGCGTCGCCGTCGCCACGATGGCGGCCACAAGCTCCGCCGCCGCGGCCTCGAGCAGCTCGTCCTTGGACGCCACATGGTGGTAGATCGCCCCGGCGCCGGTCGACAGGCGCTTGGCTAGCGACCGGAACGTCAGCGCGTCCTCGCCCTCCGCATCGAGGATCTCGATCGCGGCCCGGACGATGCCCGACGCCGACAACGCCTCTCGACGGCGACCCGGATGCCGCTCGCCCTCGCTCTCCGTCTCGCGCATACACGCAGCTTGACATATGTGGAACCTTGTTCCAAACTCACTATGGAACGACGTTCCAAGATGCGAGGAGACGCTGGATGACGCGCACCGCTGAAACCGCCGGCGGCCACTGGGCCCGGTCGTGGGCTGCCGCGCCTCAGAGGGCCGACCAGGAGTTCCCCGAGGTCGCGGACGCGACCCTGCGCCAAGCGGTCCGCATCAGCTGCGGGGGCAGCCGGGTCCGGATCCGGCTGACGAACGAGTGCGGCGCGACCGGGGTGACGATCGGAGCCGCCCGTGTCGGCGTCGCGGGCCCCGATGGGACGGTCCTGCCGGGCAGCGACCGAGCCCTCACCTTCGCCGGCACCCCATCGACCTTCGTCCCGGCGGGAGCCCCCGCGATCTCGGATCCGGTGGATCTCGTCGTTCCCCCGCTGGCCACCCTGGTCATCGGTGTCTACCTGCCGGGCCGCGTGACCGACGTCACGGGGCACAACTTCGTCGCCGGTCCCGGCTGGATCGTCCCCGGCGACCAGACGGCGGCCGCCGGCCTCCCGTCCGGCGCCGAAGCGCTGGGGAGCCGGGCGCTGCTCTCGGGCGTCGAGACGCTCGTCCCCGAATCCGCCCCGGGCATCGTCGCGATCGGCAGCTCCACCACCGACGGCGGCGGCGCGACGAACGCGGCCGGCGGCGGCTGGCCGGAGCAGCTCGCCGCCCGCTTCGCCAGCGCCTCGAACCGTCCGGTGGCCGTCGCCAACCAGGGCATCAGCGGCAACCGTCTCCTCAACGACGGCTTCGGTGCGTCGATGCTCGCGCGGCTCGACCGCGACGTGCTCGCCTTGCCCGGCGTGACGCACCTTGTCGTGTTCGGAGGCATGAACGACATCACCTACTCGATCGCGCCCAGCCCCGACGACCTGGAGTTCGCCGGGATGATGGCGACCGATGCGCCGATCGGCACGGCGGATCTGACCGCCGCGTATCGGCAGATCGTCGAACGAGCGCACGCACGCGGCCTGGCGGTGTTCGGCGCCACGCTCACGCCGATCGGCGGCTCGGACGCGGGCACGTCGCACGGCGAAGCAGCCCGCCAGCACGTCAACGACTGGATCCGCCGCAGCGGAGCGTTCGACGCCGTCCTCGACTTCGACGCCGTGTGGCGCGACCCCGAGGATCCCGCCCGCCTTGCGGCCGGCTTCGACCTTGGCGACCACATGCACGGCAACGACGCCGGCTACCGAGCGCTCGCGGACTCGATCGACCTCGGACTGTTCGACTGACGCTCTGTAGGCTCACCTCGTGAGCGATCAGAGCGACCTGGCGGAGCGGTTCCTGGCGTTGCATCGGCCCGGTGCGCCGCTGCTGATCCCGAATCCCTGGGATGTCGGGTCGGCGAAGCTGCTCGCCTCTCTCGGCTTCGAGGCGCTGGCGACGACGAGCAGCGGGTACGCGGCGACCCTCGGCCGTCTCGACGGCGCCGTCACCCGCGACGAGGCCCTCGCCCACGCCGCTGAGCTCGTCGCCGCGACTCCGCTGCCGGTCTCGGCGGACCTCGAGAACGGCTTCGGCGACTCGCCCGACGCGGTGGCCGAGACCGTTCGGCTTGCCCGGGAGGCTGGGCTCGCCGGCTGCTCGATCGAGGACTTCAGCGGCGACGACGACGCCCCGATCTACGACCGCGACCGCGCGGCCGAGCGCGTCGCCGCCGCCGTCGAGGCCGCCCACGCCGGCCCGGTGCGGCTCGTCCTCACCGCGCGCGCCGAGAACCACATCCATGGGATCGACGATCTCGCCGACACGATCGCCCGGCTGCAGGCCTACCAGGCGGCCGGTGCCGACGTGCTCTACGCCCCCGGCTCACGTCGATCGAGAAGATCCGCGCGGTCGTGACCGCGGTCGACCTTCCCGTCAACGTCCTGATGCGCCCGGGCGTCCCTCCCGTCTCCGAGCTGGCGGCCGCCGGCGTCGCCCGCGTCTCCGTCGGCGGCGCCTTCGCCTTCGCCGCCCTCGGCGCCGTCGTGGAGGCGGCGCGTGAGCTGCGTGAGGACGGCACGGCCGGGTTCTCGGAGCTGGCGGCGATCGGCGCGAAGGCCGTGCGCACCGCGTTCGCCTGAACGGCTAGCGCGGCGCCGGGTCGGCCTGCGTCGCCAGCGGGCTCGGGCGCAGCCGCGGCTCGCGGCCCCAGTCCGACGCGAGCGCGTAGTCGAGCAGGCGCGGCATCAGCTCCTCGATCGGCGTGCCGCGCACGCCGAGCGCGCCGGCCCGCGCGAACTCGAACCGCGCCCACACGTCGACGTACGGCGCGTAGGCCCCGATCTGGCTCGACGAGGCGGGAGCGAACGGCGGCACCGGCAGCCCGACGTGGCCGTACACGGCCGCCGCGAACTGCTCGATCGTCGGCGCGAGGTCGCCGCTCACCGCCTGCACGACCCCGGTCAGCCCGGGATCGTCGAGCAGCGCGCCGACGACGTCGACGACCTGGTCGACCGGCACGAGGTCGAGGATCGCCTCGGCGGGCGCCGGCACGACCTCCAGGACCCCCGTCACGAGGCCGCGCAGCGGCGGGTATACGACGTTGAAGGACGAGGTCCAGCCGGTCTGCGAGTCGCCGACGACGATGCTTGGACGCACGATCGCCGCACCCTCCAGGCGCGTGACGACCGCCTCGGCCCGGTGCTTCGTCAGCTCGTAGGTGTTGCGGAACTCGGGCAGCGCCAGCGGCCCGGTCTCACGCGCGAGGCCGGGCGTGCGCCCGTGCACGTACGCGGTCGAGACGTGCACGAAGCGCCCGGCCGCGCCACGCGAGCGGGCGTGCGAGGCGAAGGCGACCATCCGCTCGGTGCCGTCCACGTTGATCGCGTGCGCGTCCTCCTCCGAGAGGTCGAACCGCACCGAGGCGGCGCAGTGCACGATCGCGCCGGCGCGGGCGGCGAGCGCGTCGTAGGCCTCCGCGCCGAGTCCGAGCCGGTCGCGCTCGACGTCGGCGGCGACCACCTCGACCGAGGCGACGACCGCCTCGTCGCCCCACGTCAGCAGCGCCAGCTCCCGCAGCCGGCGGCGCGCGTCGGCGTCGTCGGCGGCGCGGACGAGCGCGACCACCGGCGCTCCGCGGGCGATCAGCCGCTCCAGCACGAGCGACCCGACGAAGCCGGTCGCGCCGGTCAGCACCGTGACCTGATCTGCTGACGTCATCCCGGCAGTATCCGGGAATGGCGCCTGCGAGCGACTGCCGACCCGGCGCCGGCCTGGCAGCACCAGGCGCGGGCATCCCCTATCGTCGGCCCTCGAACGACGAGGGACAGGGAACATGGCTGCGATGAAGTGGTGGGGCTGGGGTGTCGAGGGCGTGGAGTTCACGCACGAGGACAAGCCCGCGATCGGACCCTTCATCAAGGAGGTGATCGGCATCGACGTCCGCAGCCCGGCCGTCCCGCCGCTGCGCCTCGACCAGCTCGACCTGCCGGAGCCGACGCTCCCAGACGCCCTGCGCGGAGCGCTCGACCAGGCCGTCGGCGCCGAGCACGTCAGCGTCGACGAGCTCGACCGCGTCGTCCACGCGCGCGGGAAGTCGATCCGCGACCTGATCCGCCAGCGCCGCGGCGACCTCCCCCGCGTCCCCGACGTGGTCGTGCGCCCCGGCGACGAGGACGGGGTCACCGCCGTCCTGCAGGCGGCCTTGAACGCCGACGCGGTCGTGATCCCCTTCGGCGGCGGCTCCTCGATCTCGGGCTCGCTCGAAGCGCCCGCCGACGAGTCCCGCCCGGTCATCTCGGTCGACCTCGGCCGCCTCGACGAGGTGCTCGCGATCGACCGCGCCTCGCGCCTCGCGCGCGTGCAGGCGGGCGTCTTCGGCCCGCACCTGGAGGAGCAGCTGAACGCGCAGGGCTACACGTTCGGGCACTACCCCGACTCGTTCACGCACTCGACGCTCGGGGGCTGGATCGCGACGCGCTCCTCCGGCATGCAGTCCGACCGCTACGGCGACATCGCCGACCTGACGAGAGGGCTGCGGGTCGTGACGCCGAGCGGGACGCTCGTCACGCGCCCGGTCCCGTCGACCTCGACCGGCCCGAGCATCCGCGAGATGGTGCTCGGCA
>JAATFK010000636.1 GCA_015655225.1 Solirubrobacterales bacterium
CGCCGGCCGCTACGCGCTCACCGCCCACGCCGCCCAACTCGCCCGCGACCTGACCCGCCGCGCGCTGGAGGCACGCCGGGGCTGACGGGGCGGCGGCCTGGCTCAGTCGACCTCGATCACGTCGAGGTCAGTGTGGAGCCGCGCCGCCTGAGCGAGGCGGCGGTCCTTCGTCACGAGCGGCATGCCGAGCGCCAGCGCGAGGCTGACGAACAGCGCGTCGCCGGCGGCGATGTTGTGCCGCAGCGCCCACGCCTGGTCGCAGAGCGGCATCGCGGGATAGAGCGCGACTGAGAGCTTGGCGCGCGCCCTCAGCGCGGTTCGCGCGTCGGCAACGTTGACCTCGCCCCGCCGCGCGGCACCCCGGAGTGCGGACAGGACCTCGAAGACGAGCACGTCCGGCGCCGCGAGCCCGTGGGGACTCGCGGGTTCGGCCAGCAGCTGCTCGACGGTGCTTGCAGCACCGACCCCGAGGAGGAAGTCGACGACGACCGATGTGTCGATGACGCTCATTCGAGGGCGTCCCGAAGACGACGGATCGTGACCTCCGACGGCTCGCTCAACACGACCTTCGGCCGCGCAGCGATCTCCGCAGCGAGCTCCTGGATCGTCAGCCGCTGCGTCTCTGTGATCAAGACGCTCCGCAGGTACTCCGGCAAAGCCACTCCCTGCGCCGCCGCCCGCTCCGCGAGCTTCGCGTGGACCTCGTCCGGAAGGTCTGGAATGGACACCGAAATGGGCATGCAGACGACGGTACCGGCGCGCGAGCGGGGTTCCACCCCAGCTGTGTGGCAATTACGCTGCACCGCGGCGGCTACGCCGCCAGCGGCTCGATCCGCTCGACGCCGATCGCGTCCTCGTCGCCTGCCAGCAGGTGCAGGACGGCGCGGCGGACGCGCTCGTCGACCGGGTGCTCGTCGACCGGCGCATCGGGGTCGAGCTCGTCCTCGACCGGCTCGGCGAGCGCGTCGGCGATCGTCAGGCCCGACTCGAAGCGGTCGATCACGCGCGGGTCGATGTAGGAGGAGCGGCAGACCGCCGGCGTGTTGCCGAGATAGACGGCGACCTCTCTGACCGCCGCCACCACCACCCGTCTGCGCGACGTCCGCGACACCCGCGAGCCCACCGCGGTCGCGTCCGCCGCCCGCACCGCGAGCGCCGCGGCCGCCAGCGCGGTCGCGTTCCAGGTGCGGAAGTCCTTCGCCGTGAAGTCGCCGCCGGTCGCCTCCTTGATGTACGCGTTGACGTCCTCCGCCCGCACGTCGACCCAACGGCCGGCCTCCTTCCACGCCAGCAGCTCCGGGCCGCCGCCTCGCCGCCGCTTGAGCGTGCAGACGAGCTCCCGCACCTCCGGGTCGGCGACCTGCTGCACCCGTCGCAGCCCGTGCTTCGCCGGGTAGTCGAACACGACCAGCTCGTCGTGCACGGTGGCGTGCCGTCTCATCAGCGTCGTGAGCCCGTAGGTCTCGTAGCGGGAGGCGTAGTCCTCGCTCCCGATGCGGAAGAACCCCACGTCGAGCAGCCGCACCGCGCACGCCAGCACCCGCTCCCGATCGGCCGCGCCACCACCGGAGACGCCGCCCGCGCCCGCCAGATCCGCCGCCACCCGTCTGCGCAGCCGCGGCAGCGCCTGCGCGAACGCCACCATCGCGTCGAACTTCGCCTGGTCGCGGCGTCTGCGCCAGTCGTCGTGGTAGCGGTACTGCCTGCGCCCGGCGGCGTCGATCCCGGTCGCCTGGATGTGACCGCGCGGGTCGGGGGAGATCCACACGTCGGTCCACGCGGGCGGGAGCACGAGCCCGCGGATCCGCGCCAGCTGCTCCTCGTCGCGCAGCGGCTCGCCGTCCACGCCCACGTAGCTGAACCCGCGCCCGCGCCGGACGCGTCCGAAGCCGGGGGAGGAGGGGTCGACGCGTCGGGTGCGGGGCACGGCTCCCACGGTTCCCGCCGAACGGCATCTCCAGACACGGCCCGGCGCGTCCAGAGGTCCGCGAGACCGGGTACAAGTCGGGGCGTGGACATCCTCCGGCCGCTGCGCGCGTTCGACCGTCTCCAGCGCCGCACGCCGGTGCTGGCCTTCCCGGTCGCCGTGATCAGAAGATTCTCCGACGACCAGGCGGGCCACTCGGCGGCGCTGATCGCCTACTGGGGCTTCTTCTCGCTCTTCCCGCTGCTGCTCGTGCTCGTGACCGGCCTCGGCTACGTCCTCGCGGGCGACCAGCACCTCTACAACCAGATCGTCAACGGCACCTTCGGCCAGGTCCCGGTGATCGGGGAGACGATCACGAGAAGAGAGCTGCGCGGCTCCGTCCCCGCGCTTGTGATCGGCGGCCTCGGCGCGATCTGGGCCGGCCTCGGGATCACGCTCGCGACCCAGAACGCGATGGACCGCGTCTGGAGCGTCCCCTTCCGCGAGCGGCGCGACTTCATCTTCTCGCGGCTGCGCGGCCTGCTCGTGCTGGGCCTCGTCGGCACGCTCAACATCGTCGCGAGCGCCGCGTCCGGGATAGTCGCGGGGGGCGGCCTCCACGGCACCGCCCTCGCGGTCGCCGGCTTCGCGATCTCGCTGCTGCTCGACGTGCTGCTCTTCTGGACCGCCTTCCGCCTGCTCACCTCGAGACGGATCCCGACCAGGACGCTCGCGCCCGGGATCGCGATGGCGGCGGTCGGCTGGGCCCTGCTGCAGGCGCTCGGCGGGATCTACGTCCAGCACGTGATCGTCCGCGCGAACGCGACCTACGGCACGTTCGCCGTCGTGATCGGCCTGCTCACCTGGATCTACCTCGGCGCCCGGATCGTCCTGCTGGCGGCGGAGTCGAACGTCGTCCGCGCCCGGGGCCTGTGGCCGCGCGGCCTCCTCGCGCCCGCGACGACCGCCGACGTGCAGGCGTTGCGCGCGCTCGCGCGGGTGCAGGAGCGCACCGACGAGGAGCGCGTCGAGGTCACGTTCCTGCCGCGCTCCGACGACTGACGCGACTGATTAAGTGACGAAGGGCCGCTCGAGAGCGGCCCTTCGAGATGGTGCGCGAATCGGCGTGACGCCAGCTACACGCGTGCTCCACGACCGCGGAAGCCGGTCACGAACATCACGAGCGCGAGGATCGCCAGCACGAAGAAGACGGGGTGGACGATGGCACCGCCGGCGATCGCGATCGCGAGCAGCACCACGCCGAGAATCAGCCAGAGCATCGGGGAGATCCTTCCGGTCGGGGTGTGCTCGAAGACGTACCCGGCGTTCCGCAGCGGCATGCGCGGATCGTCCCGGACGGCTCGCCGTTCGCCGGAACGGCGTGCCGCCCTACCCGCGGTTCGCTGTTTCGGACAGTCAACCGTGGGTCATAACGCAACTCGAACAATCGAGACACTCAACGGCAACCTGAAGTGCTGGGAACCACACGCGCGGCTGGATTAGATTCTGCGCTCTGTAGGCAGTGAGGCATGTTTCGCAGTACCAACGAGGAGGGCTTATGAAGACGTGGGCACGGATCGTGGGCGCATTGCTGCTCACGCTCGCGCTCGCTGTGGCAGTCGCGGCCTGTGGCAGCGGCTCCAGCAGCAGCAGTACGAGCTCGAGCTCCAGCAGCACGACCGGTTCGTCCGGCGGGGGCACGTCGAGCGGCGGCAGAGAGGGAGGCTCGGCGACGATCGCGATCGGCACGGCGCCTGACTTCCTCGACCCGTCGATCGGGTACACGACGCAGTCGGTCGAGACGACGTGGGTCGTCTACACCGGCCTGCTGACGTACAGACACGCGAACGGCGAGGCCGGGACGCAGCTGATCCCGGGCCTGGCGACGGCGCTGCCGAGAATCAGCAGCGACGGCAGAACGTACGAGTTCACCCTCCGCAGAGGGCTGACCTACTCGAACGGCACGCCCGTGAGAGCGAGCGACTTCGCCTACTCGGTCGAGCGGATGATCAGACTGAACTGGGGCGGCAAGTCCTTCGTCACCGGCTACGTCGTCGGCGCCTCGGACTTCGACAGAGGCAGAGCGAGATCGATCTCCGGCATCACGACCGACGACGCGACCGGCAGAATCACGATCAGACTGAGCACCCCCTACGGCGCGATGTCGAACGTGCTCGCCTACCCGTCGCTGGCGCTCGTGCCGAGCGGCACGGCGATGAGAAACCTGTCCGCCGATCCGCCTCCCGGCGTCGGTCCGTACATGTTCCAGTCGTCCACGCCGAACCGCGGCTGGGTCCTGAGAAGAAACCCGGACTTCGCCAGATTCAACATCCCGGACATCCCGCTCGGGCACCTCGACACGATCACCTTCAACATCAACTCGAACACGCAGTCCGAGGGTGAGCAGGTCCTCAACAACCAGGCCGACGTCTTCGACCCGGGTGACACGATCCCGCCGGCGCTCGTCCAGCAGATCAACAGCCAGGCGAGAGACCGCTTCGCAAGAGAAGAGAACCCCTCGACGTTATACTTCTTCCTCAACACGACCAGAGCGCCGTTCAACAACCAGCTGGCGCGCGAGGCCGTCAACATGGCGATCGACCGGACCGCGATGCAGCGGCTCGCGTCGGGCTTCCTGTCGCCGGAGTGCTTCTTCCTGCCGAGCGGCATCACCGGTCACCCGACCGGCCCGTGCCCGTACGGCTCGAAGACGTCGGGCGACATCGCGAGAGCGAGAGCGCTCGTGCAGCAGGCGGGCCTGACCGGCACGCCGGTCACGGTCTGGGGCGAGACCCGCAGCCCGCGCAAGGAGTACGTCGACTACTACACGAACGTCCTCAACCAGATCGGCTTCAAGGCGACTGAGAAGATCGTCGCCGACGCCGTCTACTTCCCGACGATCGGGAACGCGAAGACGGACCCGCAGACCGGGTTCGCCGACTGGCTCCAGGACTTCCCGAACCCGTCGGACTTCTACCTCCTGCTGGACGCCAACTCGATCCAGCCGACCAACAACGAGAACTTCAGCAGAGTCAACGACCCGCACATCCAGTCCGAGCTGAAGAGACTCAACTCCTACCCTGCCACCGAGCTGAGCCAGCACGCGGCGGAGTGGCAGGCCCTCGACGAGTACGTCGCCAGAAGAGCGTACGTCGTCGTCTACGGGTCGGAGCTGCTGCCGAAGTTCTACTCCAACAAGCTTGACTTCAGAGCCGGCATCTTCCATCCGCTCTACCTGACGGACCTCACGAGCCTCCAGCTCAAGTAGGCCGTCGCCCCGCGCTATTGTGGCCGGAGCCAGCCCCCCTTCGCGGGGGCCGGTTTCGGCCACGCGCGATGCGGGGCACCCTCTGCGCCACCACTTCCCATGGCCATCGATCCAGCACCCCCACAGACCTCGCCCGCCGAGGTCGCGGACGCGCGCAACCGCGCCGCCGCCAGCGCTGCAGGTGAGCAGACGACCGGCATCTCGCCGTACCGGCTCGCGATGCGGCGCCTGCGCCGCAACAAGTCGGCGCTCGCCTTCGGCTTCCTCTTCATCGTGATCGTGATCCTGTGCCTGCTGGCCCCGGTCTACGCCAAGCACATCGCGCACACGACCCCGACCGCGAACCACGTGACCGACACCGTCAAGGTCGGCGGCAAGATGAAGGACGTCGTCTCCCCGGACGGCCTCCCGATCGGCCCGACCTGGCACGGTCGCTTCTTCCTCGGCGCCGACGCGAACGGCCGCGACATCGCCGTCCGGCTGCTCTACGGCGGCCGCAACTCGCTCGAGATCGGCGCGATCGCCACGCTCCTGACGATGATCCTGGCGATCATCATCGGCGTCGTCGCCGGCTTCTACCGCGGCGTCGTCGACAACGTGCTCTCCCGCATCCTCGACGTGATCTGGGCCTACCCGCCGGTCCTGCTGGGGATCGCGCTCGGCACCTCGCTGGCGCTCGGCGGGATCAACCTCGGCCTCTTCAAGCTGACCGGCAACTCGCTGCTGGTGCCGGCGTTCATCATCGGGATCGTCTACATCCCGTACGTCGCCAAGCCGCTGCGTGGACAGGTGCTCGGGCTGCGCGAGAGAGAGTACGTCGACGCCGCGCGCGTCCAGGGCGCCAGCTCGCTGCGGATCATGGTGACCGAGATCCTGCCGAACCTGGCCTCCTCGATCATCGTCTTCATCCCGCTGATCATCGCCAACGCGATCCTGCTGGAGGCCGGCCTCTCCTACCTCGGCGCCGGCGTCCAGCCGCCGAACGCCTCCTGGGGCACCATGATCAGCGACGGCATCCACCTGCTGCCGAGCGCGATCCACCTCGTGTTCGTGCCGGGCATCATGCTCGTGCTGACGATCCTCGGGATCAACGTCTTCGGCGACGGCCTGCGGGACGCGCTCGACCCCCGCGCGAGAGTCCGGATCGACAGATGATCCGCTTCATCATCCGCCGCCTGATCGCGATGGTGCTCGTGATGTTCGCGATCTCCGTCCTCACCTTCCTGATCTTCCAGGCGATCCCGAACGGCGACCCGGCCGCGCGCCTCGCCGGCCGCACCTCGACGCCGGAGACGGTCGCCGCGATCCGCAAGACGTGGGGCTTCGACAAGCCGATCTACGTCCAGTACGAGAAGACGATGGGCAGAGTCTTCTCCGGCAAGGTGATCTCCTACAGCCAGCAGGTCAACGTCCTGAGCCAGATCAAGCAGGATCTGCCGGCGACGCTCTCGCTGTCGATCGGCGCGGGCTTGATCTGGCTGTTCCTCGGGATCGTCTTCGGGCTCTTCAGCGCGATCAGAGCAGGGAGGTTCACCGATCGTGCGCTGACGGTACTTGCGTTAGTCGGTGTCTCGACCCCGGTCTTCGTGATCGGGGCGGTCCTGCTGTACTTCCTCGCATTCAAGGTGCAGGCCTTCCCGAACGGCGGCTACACGCCCCTGACGAAGGATCCCGTGCAGTGGCTCTACCACCTGATCCTGCCGTGGTTCGCGCTCTCGGTGCTGTTCATCGGCGTCTACTCGCGCGTGCTGCGCGGCAACGTGCTCGACACGATGAGCGAGGACTACGTGCGCACGGCGCGGGCGAAGGGGCTCTCGGAGCGCCGCGTGCTCGTCCGCCACGTCCTGCGCAACTCGCTGATCCCGATCATCTCGCTGTGGGGCCTGGACTTCGCGGCCGTGATCGGCGGCGGCGCGATCCTCACCGAATCGGTCTTCAACCTGCACGGCGTCGGCCAGTACGCGGCCGACTCGATCGCCCAGCTCGACGTGCCGCCGGTGCTCGTCGTCGTCATGTTCGGCGCCTTCGCCGTCGTATTGCTCAGCGCCGTCACCGACGTGATCTTCGCCCTCCTCGACCCACGGATCCGCCTCTCATGAGTGACCACCTGCTCGACGTCGAGGACCTGCGCGTCTCCTTCCGCACCGAGGAAGGGCTCGTGCACGCCGTCGACGGCGTCTCGTTCCACGTCGACCCCGGCGAGGTGCTCGCGATCGTCGGCGAGTCCGGCTCCGGCAAGTCCGTCACCGGCATGACGCTGATGGGCCTGACGCGCTCGCCGAACTCGTACTTCGATGGCTCCGCGAGACTCAACGGCAAGGAGCTGGTGACCGCGAGCGACAGCGACCTGCGCAAGATCCGCGGCGCCGAGATCGCGATGGTCTTCCAGGACCCGATGACCGCCCTCAACCCGGTCCAGCACATCGGCGACCAGATCGTGGAGCAGATCCGCGCGCACGACTCGAAGATCTCGAAGGGGGCCGCGCTCGACCGCGCGGTCGACCTGATGGAGCGCGTCGGCGTGCCGCGCGCGAAGGAGCGGCTGCGCTCCTACCCGCACGAGTTCTCCGGCGGCATGCGCCAGCGCGTGATGA
>JAATFK010000195.1 GCA_015655225.1 Solirubrobacterales bacterium
GATGATCGACGCCCCCCAGCCGTTCTGGAAGACGGCCGTGATCACGCCGAACGCGGCGCCCGCCGAGAGCAGGTTCATGACCGAGGCCATCAACGGCACGACGAGGCTGCGGAAGACCGCCATCAGCAGCAGGAACGAGAGCGCGACGACGATCCCGATGAACAGCGGCAGCTTCGACGAGAGGACGTGGGAGAAGTCCTCGAAGATCGCCGTCTGGCCGCCGACGTAGACGGTCAGGCCGGTGCCGGCGACCACCCCGGGAACGGTGTGGTTGCGCAACTGGTGCAGAAGGTCGGTCGTCGACTTGTCCTGCGGTGAGCCCTTCGGCACGACCGTCGCGGTCGCGACCGCCGGGTTGCCGTTTCTGGCCGGGATGATTCTCGGCGCGGTGACCGCGACGACGCCGGGAGTCCCTCTCGCGGCCGCGACGACGCGCGTGAACTCCGCTCTCTGCTGGTCGTTGCCGATCGGCGCGACGAGCGACAGCGGGCCGTTGAAGCCCGGTCCGAAGCCTCTCGCGAGCAGGTCGTACGCCTGCCGCGTCGTCGTGCTCGAGGGGTCGTTGCCCTGGTCGGAGGAGCCGAGGCGGATCCCCAGGAACGGGACCGCGATCACGAGCATGAAGATCAGTGCCCCGGCCGCGAAGATCGCGGGGCGACGCTGCAGGATCCCGGCCCACCTGCTCCACCAGGGCGACTCGTCGGTGTTCGATATGCGGCCCTCGGCGGCGAGCCGTCTGCGCGTTCTGCGTCCGAGGATCCGCGGTCCGAGGAAGCCGAGGAGCGCGGGCAGCAGGGTCAGGGCGGCGATCACCGTGAAGGCGACGACGATCGACGCGGCGATCGCGACGCCGTAGAGGAAGCTGACGCCGAGGGCGAACATGCCGAGCAACGCGATGCAGACGGTCACGCCGGCGAACAGCACGGCGCGCCCGGAGGTGTCGACCGCGTCGATCGCGGCGATCTCGGGCGTCAAGCCACGCAAGAGCCCTTGTCGGAAGCGGGTGACGATGAAGAGCGCGTAGTCGACGCCGACTCCGAGGCCGATCAGGAGCGACAGCTCGGAGCTGAACGACGCCATCGTGATCGCGTGCGAGAGCAGGCCGATGACCGCGATGCCGGTGCCGAGCGCGAAGCCGGCGGTGACGAGCGGCAGCAGCATGCCGACGATCGAGCCGAAGACGAGGAACAGCACGATCGCCGCGGCGAGGAAGCCGAAGCCGGTGCCGCCGACGCCCTGGGAGTCGGCTGCCTCGATCGCCTGGCCGCCCAGCTGGATGTCGACGTCGGTCGTGGCCGCCGCCTGTGCGGTCTTCACGACTCTTCTGATCGCGGGCGTCTTGAGGTCGTTCGCCTGGGCGTCGAACGTCATCGTCGCGTAGGCGACGGTGCCGTCTCTCGAGATGCGTGCGCTCTGGCCCGCGTCGTACGGCGAGACGACGGCGCCGACGTCCGGCAGTCTCGCGACGTTCGCGAGCGCGGCGGAGACCCGCGCTCTGACGTCCGGGTCGGTCACTCTTCTGCCGCCGCTGGTCGCGACGACGACGGTGTCGCTGTCGCCGGACGTTCTCGGCGAGGCTCTCTGGAGCAGCGCGAGCGCGTCGGCGCTCGGCGTCCCCTTCAATTTGAACGAGTCTCTGTAGTCGCTGCCGGCGGCACCGTGGATCACCGAGAGGGCGATCACGACGAGCAACCAGATGGCGAGGACGATGCGGCGATGCGTGAAGGACCAGCGGGCAAGTGAGCGCATCGGCCGTAGGCTACCGGAACTGAAACACGGTTGTAACTGTTAGGCTCGCGTGAATGGCGATTTCGCTCGATTCGGCGGGTTTGCGCTCCGATGCGCGGCGCAACCAGCGGACGATCCTGGAGGCCGCCGCCCGTCTGCTGTCGGACGACGCGGGCGCGAGCATGCAGGCGATCGCCGACGCCGCCGGCGTCTCGCGGCCGACCGTCTACCGCCGCTTCCCGACCCGCGACGCCCTGATCGAGGCGATCCGCGAGGCGATCGTCGAGGACGCGCTCGCGGTCATCTGGGAGGCCGCCGACGGGGCCGCGCCGGGCGCGGAGGACCTCGCCGGGCTGATCCGCGGCCTCGCCGCCGTCGCGATGCGCTACCCCGTGATGATGGAGCTGGGCCGCATGCGCAAGGAGGACGGCTCGGCGCCGAAGGAGTCGCCCCAGGTCAGAGAGGCGTTCGAGCGGCTGCTGCTGCGCGGCCAGCGGGACGGCTCGGTGCGCAGCGACGTGACCGCCGCGACCCTCCGGCGCGTCGTCTTCGGCGCGCTCGTCCTCTCGCTCAAGTTCGCGGCGCTCGACGGGGCGGACGTCCGCGAGGTCGGCGACGAGGTCGCGAAGATCCTGCTCGACGGCGTACGCTCGCCGGACGCGTCGCCGCCTCGGTAGCATCGCGGCCATGTCAAAGCCCGTCACCGCCCGCTCGCGCCTCGCGCGGCGCTCGCTCGCAGCGCTCGGCGCGCTTGCGTCCGTGGTCGTCCTCGCCGGCTGCGGCGTCGCCTCCGTCAGCACGCCGAGCCTCGGCAAGCTGAACGCGACCAGCTCGGCGCAGAACCTGATCGCCGCGCAGTCGAGAAAGCCGTTCTCCGGCGTGATCTACAAGACCGGCGGCTGGCTCGGCTTCAGCACCGACAAGAGCACGAACGACTTCGCCTACAAGAGCGCGAAGGGCGCCGACGGCGACCTCCAGCGCCAGCTGCTGGCGATCCAGAGATCGGGCACGCCGGACTCGGCGGCGCTCGCGAAGGCCGTGCAGGCCGCCGGCACGGCCGACGGCAACGCGAACTACGGCAAGATCGCCGCCGCGATCACGCAGCTCTCCGCCAGATCCAGCGCCGGCTAGCCGTCTAGACCCCGGCGGCGGCCGTGACGCGTCCGTCGGCGATCGCCGCGACGAGCGCGCGGTGGTCGGTCTCGGTCTGGTCGGCGAACGCCGCGAGGGCGTCGTCGAAGACCGTGCCGCCGCCGAGGTAGGCGCCGATCGCGACCGCGTCGCCGGTGCGAGCGTGCGCGCGAGCGAGCGTCCAGGCGCAGACGCGTCCGTAGACGGCGAGGCCGGCGGGGGAGATCGTCTCGACGTCGACCGAGGTCTTCCAGTCCCACAGCTGCCGGACGTAGAAGTCGCGCTCCGCGTCGGCGATCGCGGCGGTGCGCAGCCAGCCGAGCAGGATGTCGCTCTGCGCCTGCATCAGCCGCTGCCCCTCGACGACCCGCTGGCCCTGGTTGGCGTGCTCGCTCGGTCCCGCGAACGGGGCGAGCGTCGAGGGTGGCGCCTCCTTCACCTGGAGGAAGAGGGGGTCCGATTCGTCGCGTCCGAGCAGCAGGAGGACCCAGGTGCGGGTGCCGACGCTGCCGACGCCGACGACCTTGCGGGCGAGGTCGGCGTAGGCGTAGCGGGACAGCAGCCGGCGGCGGTCGGATTGGAGCGTCTCGGCGTAGCGGTCGATCAGCTGCTCGATGGTCCGCGCCAGGTCGCGCGCGTCGTCGTCGGGCGCCAGCTCCTCGACGGGGACGATCAGCGGCGGGTCGCTGACGATCCGGGGCGAGCCGTCCTCCTCCCGCGTCAGCTTCGCGAAGGCACGGGCGTGATCTCTGCGGCGGGCGCGCGCGGCGGTGCGCTCGAACTCGCGCGCCTGGCGGCCGGTGATCTCGGCGCGGAACTGCTCGCCGAGCGTGCTCTCCTCGACGCGGGCGTACCAGACCTGCAGCGGGCTGCTGGTCGCGAAGCCCCGCAGGGCGGTGCGGTACTCGGCGGCGAGGCCGGCCACGAGTGCGCGCCGCCGCGCGGTCTCGACGCCGCGCGCGCGGCCGACGACGGCGACGCTCGCGGCGAGCCGCTTGAGGTCCCACTCCCACGGTCCCGGGAGCGTCTCGTCGAAGTCGTTGAGGTCGAAGACGAGCGCCCGCTCGGGGGAGGCGAAGCCGCCGAAGTTGGAGAGGTGCGCGTCGCCGCAGAGCTGGACGCGGAGGCCGCTCGCCGGCGTGCGGGCGAGGTCGGCGGCCATCACGGCGGCGCTGCCGCGCAGGTAGGCGAAGGGGGAGACGGCCATGCGGCCGTAGCGGATCGGGACCAGCTCGGGGACGCGGTCGACGTCCTGGCGGGCGAGGGTGACGAGCGGGTCGAGGCGGTCGTGCGTGGCCGCCCAGTCGCCGTGGCTGGAGCGCGGAACGTCGTGGCGCAGGGCCCGGCCGGCGGCGGCGCGGTCGGCGGCCGTGGCGCTCATGGCGTCATCGCCGGGAGCCGGCAGCGGGTGCTGACGGGGATCGTCTCGCCCGGCGTCGGGGCGGGATCCACCTTGCACCACGTGGTGCGCTTCGCGTCCTGGTCGACCACGCCGACGAACGGATAGGTGACGTCGGCGGCGACGACCGAGCAGCGGAAGGCGAGCGTCGCGCCGCGCACGCCGGTCTGCGTGCAGCCGGAGCGGTCCAGCGGCCCGTCGAGCCGTCTGCTCGCGATGCGGGAGCGCATGTCAGCGGTGACCGCGGTCGTGATCGCCGCTCTCGGGGAGCTGCCGCCCCTGAGCGCCGCCGTGTGCGGCGCCTGGTCGGCGGTCACGACGATGCGGGTCTCGCGGTTCGCGCTCTCCAGCTCGGCCGGGGAGGCGGCGCCGCCGCCGGTCCCGGGATCGACCTTGTTGACGGCATGGACGATCAGCACGACGGCGACGATCGCGCCGGCGAACGCCATCGCGGTCACGACCCACCGCAGCCACAGCGGCGGTGCGCGCCAGAGCGAGGGGGGACGGTCGTCGGAGGCACGGGGCACGAGCGCGGCCAACGCTACTACGGCGGGGGCGCGGGCTCGGTGGTGAGCCGCGGCATGGCTGAGCGCCGATAGGCTTGCGGCCCCGGCGTCCAGTCCTGTCTCCGGCGAGGTGCTCGATGGTCACGCGACGGTGCAGATGCTCGCGAGGACGTGCGTCGGCGGCGGCGGTCGCCGCCGTGGCGCTCGTGATGGCCGTGGCGCCGATGGCGCACGCGACGTTCCCCGGCGGCAACGGTCGCATCGCGGCGACGTTCGACGCTCCTTCGGCGCCGGCGGGTACGCCGGCTACTTCGCCGCGCTGCCCTACCGGCGCTGGAGCTCGGGGTCGTTCGGCTCCTCCGCGATCGCGTGCGGCGTGTCGCTCGGGCAGCCGAGCGCGTACGGGCCCGGGGCCGGCGTCTCGTTCGACAGCGGCGGCGACCTCGCCGTGCTCGGCGCGTCGAACGGAACCCAGGACGTGCTCGGCCTGGTCGCTCCGAGCGGCTCCTCGACGGTGACGCTGCTGCCGGCGCAGACGCCGGACGACCAGCAGCCGGCGTTCTCACCCGGTTCGAGCGCGTCGGCCGCGACGATCGCGTTCGAGGGGGAGAGCGCGCCGGGCAAGACCGACGTCTACGTGCTGCGGCTGAGCCGCGCCGCCGGGCGGCGACCGTGACCGGCGGCAGCGAGGCGTCGTGGTCGCCGAGCGGCGCGGCGATCGCGTTCCTGCGCGGCGGTCAGGTGTGGCGGATGCGCGTCGGCCCGGCCGGCGCGGGCACGCGGGCGACGCAGCTGACGCGCAAGGGCGGCGCGTGGCCGGCGTGGTCGCCGGACGGCACCGCGATCGCGTTCGAGCGCGGGCCATGCGCCAGCGCGGACGACGAGTGCTCGCCGACGATCCTCACGATGTCCGCGAGCGGCGCGAATCCGCGCGCGGCGTTTAGCGCCCGCGCGCTGGCGAACCAGGGCGACGGCATCTCCTTCGGCCCCGGCCCGATCGCGTGGCAGCCCGTTCCGAACGTCAGCCGGTCGCTGTAGCGCCGCGCGGGTTCGCGCCGGTCTGGCCGTCCTACGCCTGCGGCCGCGTCGCGACCCGCTCGATCCACGCCGCCAGCGGCGCGTGCCGGGGCTCGAGGGGCTGGTGGTCGTCGAGCACGACGTGGAACAGCTCGTCGTCGGCCGGGTCGCGCCGGCCGGCGAACTTGAGGAACGGATAGGCGACGCAGTCGGCGGCGGAGAAGTCGCCGAAGAGGTAGTCGCGGCCGTCGAGCAGCGCGGTGAAGCGGTCGAGCGAGCGTCGCAGCTCGGCCGCCGCCGCGGCGATAGCCGACTCGTCCGGCGCGTCGGCGCGCTCCAGCTCGCTCGCGATCGCGTTCGGCCAGCGCTTCCAGACGAGGTTGAACCAGTCGACGAACGTCTCCAGCTCGGCTCGCCGCGCCGGCTCGGCCGGATAGAGCGGCGCCTGCGGATGGCGCGCGTCGAGGTGCGCGAGGATGACCGACGAGTCGCAGACGATCGCGCCGTCGTCGTCGAGCACCGGCACCAAGCCCTGACCGCTGACGCGCTCGACCAGCGAGCGATCGTCGTAGTCGATCCACACCGACTCGACGGCGAGCTGCTTGTGCGCCAGGGCCAGCGCGACGCGCTCGCAGTTCGTCGACCACGGCGCTCGGTAGAGCTTCAACGGCGCGTCCCCTCTTCTTGGGTACACATAAGATCGATTATCGAGCATTGGAGATCGAGCGGGTGGTGGTCGCCCGCTCCAGCAGTCGCACGAGCGCCGGCGCCGGGTCTGGATGCCAGAACGGCTCGGCCTCGACCGGCGCGACGTAGCTCGGGCGGCCCTCTCGCACCAGCTCCGCCAGCGCCGGCTGGTCCAGCTCCTGAGCCGACCAGGCGTACAGCTCCTGCAGTCGCGGCAGGATCACGCCGTAGTCGAGCAGCCGTCCGAGGTTGTTCTCGACGTCGACGTAGCTGCGCACGTCGTCGAGCACCGGATAGCGCTCCGGCAGGATCCGCCGCAGCGACAGGAACGCGCCCGCCATCCCGACTCGCGGGTCGCCGAGCAGCCGGCCGAGCGGCACGAAGCGCCCGAGCGACAGCCGCGGCGCCGCTACGAGCGCCTGCGCGTACAGCACCCGCAGCAGCACGACGTTGAGGAAGAACCGCTCCGCAGCGCTCTCCCGCGCCGCGAGCGCATGGTGCTCGAGGTACGCGGCGACGATGCTGGCGTTGTGCGCCCGGTACCAGCGGCGCGCCGACGGCATGCTGAGGAACTCCATCCACAGCGCGATCGTCTGCGACGACGGCGTGCCGTCGAGCCCGTCGCAGCGCGCGACCATCTCGCAGCCGTCGTGCAGCAGTCGCGCGTTGACCGCTCGCCACCAGCGACTGCCCGGCACCTCGGCCTCGAGCGGCGCCAGCACGCCCCGGTGCACCTGCCAGCGCATGAACGAGAGCGCCGCCCGCCGGTAGCGCAGATGTCGTCCCGAGCGGTCCGCCGGGTCCTCGTAGATCCGCGCGCACAGCGCGAAGCGCGCGCGGGGATCGTCCTGCACCCTGGCGACCCGCGCTGCTGCGTGGTCGACGGCGCTCACGGCGGCGGCCATGTCTGGATTATCCCGTGGCGCCGCCGAGACGCCTACAGATCGGCGGGGACCGCCGGCAGGCCGACGTCGAGCATCCTCCGTCGCACCGGGCCGAGCACCAGCTTCGCCATCAGCAGGCCGCCGAGACCGGTGAAGCCGGTGTGCTCGTAGGTGAAGCGCGTCCCCTCGCCGTGCGGCTCGACGCGATAGGTCACCTCGGTCGCGGCGCCCCCCTCGTCCCCGACCCACGAGTAGCGCAGCAGCGTCGGCTCGCGCGCTTCGAGCACCTCGCAGTCGACGATGCCGCGCCAGCCGGGCACCGGTCTCCCGACGAACCGGAAGCGCGTCCCGACGACGGCCGAGAAGCCCTCGGGTCGCCCGCCTCGGCCGGTCGACGTCCACAGCGGGACGAGTGCCGGATCGGTCACCGCCCGCCAGACGACCGCCGGCGGCTGCGGGTAGTCGCGCACGATCTGGATCTCACTCACGACCTCTGCCCTTCTTTGCAGTTGCTGTAAAACGACAGTACCAGCAAACATGCGGTAGCAGCACTATGCTTGCCGCGATGAGCGGCAGAGACGCGGTCGACTGGACTCCCCTCCCCGCCGCCGACGCGGCGGACGCCGTTCCAGAGAGCCTGCGGGAGCGCAAGAAGCGCCTCACGCGCCAGCAGCTCTCCGCGACCGCGACTCGGCTGTTCGTTGAGCGCGGCTTCGATGCCGTCCGGGTCCGGGACGTCGCCGCGGCCTGCGGCGTCTCCGAGAAGACCGTCTTCAACTACTTCCCGACCAAGGAGGCGCTGCTCCTCGACCGCTGGGAGACGACGATGGCGTCGCTGCGGATCGGGCTCGCCGATCCGGCCGTCTCGCCCGTCGACGCCGCCCGGCGGATCCTCGCCCACGAGCGCGACGCGCTGGTCGGCTGGTTGGCGGCTCAGGACGATCCGGTCGCGGCCGCGGCCTCCGTGCGGCGGTTCGGCGAGCTGGTCCGGACGACGCCGTCGCTGCGGGCCCATCAGAGCGACGCCGTCGACCAGTTGGTAGGCGTCGCCGCAGAGGTGCTGGCGGGGCGCAGTGGCCTGAGCCGCGACGATCCCGAGCCGCGGATCGCGGCGACTGCCCTCCTCGGCCTCTGGCACGTCCAGTTCCGTGGTCTCGACCGCTACCTCGACGGGACCCGCACGCCCTCGCAGGTCGCCGCCGCGATCACGGACGACGTCGAGCGCGCGGCCCGCCTCCTCGATGACGGGCTCGCGTCGTTCGGTGTGACCCGAGCCAGCGCTGATGCGCCAGCTTCGGCAGAGGAAGGCGAGTAATCAGTGAAATTCTGGGTAACGGGCAGAATCAGCCGGTGGAGCGAGATATCGACTTGGCAGCGCAGTTCGCCGACTTCCAGGCGGAGTCGGTCTTCTACCGTGGCCGCCTCGCCGCGACCGTCACGCCGACGACCTTCGACTTCGCCGACTGGCTCGTCGGTGCCTCCGCTGCCGACCGCGCCTTCGTCCTCGCGATGGGCGTCTACGCCAGGGCGGTCTTCGCGGGCCGGCTGCCCGGCCCCTACAACGCCACCTTCGCCCGCTTCTTCGCCCGCCGCGCCCTGATCCCGGCCGAGCTCCTGGAGCGCGAGGCGCTCGACTTCGACCGCACCGCCTCCGCCCTCTCGGTCCCGCTCCGGGAGCTGTACGCCGCCTGGGTCGACACCCAGGTGCGCAAGCAGGACGAGCCCGACTCCGACTGAGAGGCCTCAGTCGCGGTTGTGGTTGACGACCTCGATGTTGTTGCCGTCGGGGTCGAACACGAACGCCGCGTAGTAGCCGGGGTGGTAGGGACGCTCGCCGGGGCCGCCGTTGTCGCTCCCGCCGGCGCTCGTCGCGGCCGCGTGGAACGCGTCGACCGCCGCGTTCTCGTGCGTCGGGAACGCGATGTGCGCCCGCTCGGTCGGCTCGTCGCCGGCGACGAACGAGATCGAGCCGTTGTCGGCGCTCTCGAAGCTGACGCGCTCGGCCGACTCCACCTCGGGATGGAATCCGGCGGCCGAAGCGAGCGATCCGTAGAAGCGCGCGGAGGCCGCCACGTCGGCGACCCGCAGCCACAGGTGGTCGATCCTCCCCGCCTCCCGCGTCCCCTCGAAGTGCACGGCCTCGACGCTGTTGCCGGCCGGATCGAGCAGGAACGCGCCGTAGTAGCCCGGTGTGTAGGGGCGCTCGCCGGGGTCGCCGTCGGAGGCGAAGCCGGCGTCCGTCCCGGCGCGCCAGAAGGCATCCACCGCCTCCCGCGACGGTGCCGCGACGCCGACGTGGAGCCGTCTCGTCGGTGGGTGCTCGTCCGACGCTCCGAAGATGACGAGCTCGCCGTAGGCAGCGAAACCGTCGTTCGCGCGACGCTCGATCCCGAGGGTCGGCAGGACGGTCGCGTAGAAGCGGTCGGAGACGGCGAAGTCCGCGACGCGGAGGCCAACGTGGTCGAACATTCGGAAATCATCCCAGGTCGGCGGGGGAACAGGACAAAACCGCTCCCCTCTAGGGGCAGGAACCTTGACGTGTTCGGGCGCAGCGCGGGTGGCGGGTCAGCGCGTCGCGCGCGGGCGGGCGCCCAGCTCGGCCAGGAGCGCGTCCCACATGGCGGCGCGGGCGGCGGCGCCGGCGGGGCCGCCCCCGTCGCGCGCGCCGACGCCCGGCGGCAGCACGAGCGCGCCGCGCGGTCGGTCGGCGGGCGCGGTCGCCTCGACCGCGTCGGCGAACGGATCGCGCGGACGCAGCTCGCGGCGCGTCGCGGCGGCGGCAGCGCCCGGCA
>JAATFK010000127.1 GCA_015655225.1 Solirubrobacterales bacterium
ATGGACGAGCCGTTCGGCGCGCTCGACGCGCTCACGCGCGACCAGCTCAACGTCGACCTCCAGGAGATCTGGATGGGCTCGCCCAAGACGGTCGTGTTCGTCACTCACAGCATCAGCGAGGCGATCTTCCTCGGCGACCGCGTCGTCGTGATGTCGCCCCGGCCCGGCAAGGTCGAGGAGATCCTCGAGATCGACCTGCCGCGGCCGCGGCCGCTCTCCGTGCGCGAGACGCCGGAGTTCGGCCGCTACTCGAACGAGATCCGCCGGGTGTTCAACTCGCTCGGCATCATCCGCACCTAGGAGATTCAGATGACAGCCAGCGGCGGCTCCGTGCCGACCGAAACGCTCGACGCCCACGCCGAGGAGGTCCACCGGCGCGCGCTCGTCTTCAACGCGCTGGTGGGCTCGGGCGCCGTCCCGGCGACCCCCGACGCCGACTTCACGCTCCCGCCGATCATGCACGCCGGCGGCGTCACCGGTGTCAACCTGACGGTCGCGCTGAGAGGCGGCTTCGCCGAGACGGCGCGCAGAATGGTCCGCACGAGCGGCGTGATCGACCGGCTCGCGGCGGGAGGAGAGGACGTGCGCGTCGCGCGCACGACGGCCGACCTGCGCGAGGCGAAGGCCTCGGGCGGCAGCGCGATCGTCTTCGGCTTCCAGAACGGCGGCCCGATCGAGGACGAGGTCGAGCACCTGACCGCGTTCTACGAGCTGGGGCTGCGGATCCTCCAGCTGACTTACCAGCGCCGCAACCTGATCGCCGACGGCTGCGGCGAGCCGGCCGACGCCGGCCTCAGCACGTTCGGCCGCGCGGTCGTCGCCGAGGCGAACCGGCTCGGCGTGCTGATCGACCTCTCGCACGTGAACGCCCGCGCGACGCGCGAGACGATCGAGGAGTCGGCGCACCCGGTCTCTTTCACGCACGTGAACCTGACCGCGTACCACCCGGTCCCCCGCAACAAGAGCGACGAGGAGATCCGGGCGCTGGCGGCGCGTGGCGGCGTCGTCGGGATCAACGCGGTCGCGCGCCTGCTGTCGCCGCGCGGGCGCGAGCGCGGCGCGACGATCGACGAGTTCCTCGACCAGGTCGACCACGTCGCCGAGCTGGTCGGCCCCGAGCACGTCGGGCTCGGCCTCGACATCAACGAGGGGATGACGGAGGAGCAGTTCATGGCCCGCCGCCAGGGCTTCCTGAGAGAGTTCCCGGAGCTGAGATTCGGCGGCGACTTCGCGTTCGAGCACTACTACGTGACGGGGCTCGACTCGATGGCGCACCTCCGCCGCATCACCGCCGGGCTGCTCGCCCGCGGCTGGTCCGACGACGACGTGGTCGGCGTCCTCGGCGGCAACTTCATGCGCCTGCTCGACGTCGTCTGGGGCGACGCGTGACGTTCATCAGCGAACGCGACCTGGCGGTCCCGATGCGCGACGGCGTGCTGCTGCGCGCCGACGTCTACCGCACCCCCGACGACGTGCCGCGCCCGGCGCTGCTGGCCCTCTCGCCCTACGGCAAGGGCAAGCAGACGCTCGGCGCGATGGGCTCGCAGCCGGGCGGCTCGCCGCTCTGGGACGGCGGTGTCGAGGCCGGCGACCCCGGCTACCTGACCGACCACGGCTACGTCCATGTGATCGCCGACGCGCGCGGCTCCGGCCACAGCGAGGGGCTCTACCGCGGCTGGATGGCGAAGCAGGACGGGGAGGACGGCCACGACCTGGTCGAGTGGATCGCCGCCCAGCCGTGGTGCGACGGCAACGTCGGGATGGTCGGGATCTCCGCGTTCGGGACCGTGCAGCTGCACGCCGCCGCCGAGCAGCCGCCACACCTAAAGGCGATCATGCCGTGGAACGCGCCCGCCGACTTCTACCGCGAGGCGACGCACCACGGCGGCATCGTGCAGACGTTCTTCCAGGACCTCTACGCGCGCTCGATGCGGGGCCGCGCGGTATCGGTCGTCGCCGAGCAGGAGAGCGACGAGGCCTTCCGCGCGCGACTGGAGGAGGCGAGCGCCGACCCCGACCTGCGGATGTACACGACGCTCTGGAACATGGTCGACAATCCCGAGAGCAACCCGTCGTTCCACGACGTGCTGCTGAACCCGCTCGACGGGCCGTTCTACAGGGAGCGCTCCGCCAACAGCCGCTACGACCGGATTCAGATCCCGGTCTACGCGCGCTCCGCCTGGTGGGCCTACGCGCACATGCACCTCGTCGGCACGTTCGAGCACTTCACGGGGATTCCGGGCTTGTGCAAGATCCGTGTGGACGAGCCGGTCGACGAGGAGCGGCCGCTCGGGGAGGACTACAACGCCGAGGTCGTGCGCTGGTACGACCACTGGCTCAAGGGCGAGCGAACCGGGATCGCGGACGAGCCGCCGATCACGCTCTTCCTGCAGGGCAGCGGGGAGACGCGGCACGAGCACGAGTGGCCGCTCGCGCGGACCGAGTGGACGACGCTCTTCCTCTGCCCCGACGGCTCGCTCGGCTCCGACCCGCCGGCGGAGGCGACGCGGGAGCTGCTGCAGCGGCCGCTGGTGGAGACGCGGGAGATCGAGCGGCTGCGCTACCTGACGCCGCCGCTGGCCGCACCGCTGGAGCTGACCGGGCCGTTCGCGTTGACGCTCCACGCGGCGCTCGACCAGCCCGACGCCAACTGGATCGTCGTACTGGTCGACGTGGCGCCGGACGGCACCGAGCGGGAGCTGACGCGCGGCTACCTGAAGGCGTCGCACCGCGCGGTTGACGAGGCGCGCTCGGAGCCGTGGCTGCCGTTCCACCCGCACGACGAGGCGGTGCCCGTGGTTCCCGGAGAGGTCGTGGAGTACCGGATCGCGATCTCGCCGACCGCGAACGTGTTCCCGGCCGACCACCGGCTCGCGCTCGACCTGACGATGCTCGACCACCGCGGCGACCCGAGACCGCCGCCCGGCGTCTCTCCGGTCCACATGCCGTGGCACATCTGCTCCAGCGCGACGACGCGCGCCACCATCCACCACGGCAACGGCGCGCGCTCGTCCCTGCTCGTGCCGGTGATCGCCGAGAGAGGCCACCCATGGGCAAGCTGAGGCTGACGTACGCGGGCGAGTCGCACTTCGACCGCACCCACCTGCTGGAGAGCGGCGAGGTCGTGCCCGACGGGATCGACCTGACGTACCTCGAAGTGGGGGTGCGGGACCTGTTCCGGCGGATGGCCCAGTTCGCCGAGTTCGACGTCTCGGAGATGTCGGTCTCGACGATGCTGATGCTGCTGAGTCGCGGCGACGACCGCTTCGTCGGGCTGCCGGTGTTCCCCTCGCGCCACTTCCGCCACCGCCAGATCTACGTGCGGACGGAGGCGGGGATCGAGGTGCCGGCGGACCTCGTGGGGAGACGCGTGGGGGTCCCCGAGTACCAGATGACCGCCGCGCTCTGGATCCGCGCGGTGCTGGAGCACGACTACGGCGTGACGCCGCGCGACCTGCACTGGCACGTCGGCGGGCTGAACGCGCCCTATTCGGCCGAGCGGCTGCGCCACGACCCGCCGCCGGGCGTGCGGATCGAGTCGATCGCGCCCGACCGGACGCTCTCGGAGCTGCTGCTCGCGGGGGAGATCGACGCGATCACGTCGAGCCAGCCGCCGCTGCCGTTTCGCGAGGGGTCGCCTGCCGTCCGCCGGCTGTTCCCCGACTTCCGGACGGTCGAGCGGGACTACTGGGTGCGGACCGGCTTCCTCCCGATCATGCACATGGTCGTGATGCGCCGGGACGTGTACGAGGCGAACCGCTGGATCGCCGCGAGCCTGCTCGACGCGTTCGTGAAGTCGCGCGCTCGCGGCTACGCGCGCCTGCACGACCCCGACGTGCCGCCGATCACCCACCCGTGGTGGATGGACGAGCTGGAGCAGCTCGACGCGCTGTTCGGCGGCGATCCATTCCGCTACGGATTCGAGCGCAACCGGGCGATCCTGGAGGCGATGAGCGAGTACTCGCTGGAGCAGGGGCTCTCGCTGCGGAAGGTCGCGATCGAGGAGCTGTTCGCGCCCGAGGTGCTGGAGATGGGGTGCTGACTAGGGGCCGAGGCGGCCGGACTGGCGCCAGCGCCGCTCGTAGTGCGGCCGCAGGTACGTGAGGTGATGGTGCATCAGCTCGGCGGCGGCGTCGCCGTCGCCGCGCTCGATCGCCTCGGCGATGTCGACGTGGTGGTCGAGGATC
>JAATFK010000279.1 GCA_015655225.1 Solirubrobacterales bacterium
CCAGCGGTCGATCAGCCCCTCCCCCAGCAGGAAGCCGGCCGCGAGGTGCTCGTCGTCCCCCGGCGTGCGCATCGTGACCGCCAGCGGCGCGCCATCGACGCGGATCTCCAGCGGCTCCTCGACCGCGACGAGATCCTCGACGCCGTCGCGCTCGATCGCCGCGTGCATGCCCCGCACTCGCACCCGTTCACCGTGATTCGTCATCAAAGGGATCGTAGGGAGGCCGCCGAGCCGGTACCGTGGATCGCTGATGCGCCTGAAAGGTGGCTTGAGATGGCGCCTGCTCGTCGCGATCGGCACGCTCGCTACGTTGATGGTGGCCGTCCTCGTGACGCTCCTGATCGCGCTCGCCTCCCAGCGCGCGGCCGTCCACGAGGCCCGCAGCTCGTCCGGCATCGTCTTCGCCGCGGGCCGCCTGCAGACGGCGATGTCCCAACTCGAGGCGGCCGAGCGCGGCGTCCAGCTGGCGAGGGGCGCCTCCGCCTTCGTCGCCGACTGGAACCGCGCCAACGCCACCCTGCTCGCCCGCGAGCGGGACCTGCGCACGCTCGCGAGAGGGGATCCCTCCGCGATCGCGCCGATCGACGCCACGCTGGCGGCGATCGACTCCTACCGGACCGACGTCTCCGACCCGCTCGTCGTCGCCGCGCGGAGCCAGTCGGAGGCGACCACGGCACCGGCGCCGACGCGCGCCAACCAGGTCCGCGCCCAGCAGATATCCGACCAGCTGGAGCGGCTCGCCGACAACCAGCTGCTGATGGCGAAGGGCAGACGCGCGCGCGGCGACACGCAGGGCCATCTGGCGAACCTCGTCGGCTTCGCGGGGATCTTCGCGACGATCGCCTTCGTGCTCGCCTTCGCGATCTACGTCCAGCGCGCCGCGCTGCTGCCGCTCCAGCGCGTCGCCGCCGCGACGCGCGCGCTCGCGGCCGGCGACCTCACCGTGCGGGTCCCCGGCAGGCGCGGCCGCGGCGAGGTCGCGGAGCAGGCGCAGACGTTCGACGCGATGGCCGCCTCGCTCGCGGAGAGCCGCGCCGCGCTCGAACGCCAGAACGCGGAGCTGGCGGTCCAGAGCGACGAGCTGGTCGAGGCGGTCGACTCCGCGCGGGAGGGCGCGAGCGTCCTGCGCGCGGTGCTCGACACGACCCCGGACGCGATCGCGCTGCTCGATCGCGAGGGCGGCGTGCTCGTCGACAACCCGCCGATGCGCGCCGTGCGGGCCGCCTTCGGCAAGCGCGCGACGGCGCTCGACGAGCGCGGCACGCTCGTCCCCCTCGACGCCGGCGACGGCGAGCACGAGCAGCGCGACGAGCTGACGCTGCTCGGCACCCGCCGCGCCTTCGCCCGCTACGCGGCGCCCGTCTACGGCGGCAGAGGCGAGCTGATCGGCCGGCTGCTGGTGCTGCGCGAGGTGACCGCCGAGCGCGAGGCCGAGCGCGTCAAGGACGAGTTCTTCGCGCTCGTCTCGCACGAGCTGCGCACCCCGCTGACGTCGATCCTCGGCTACGTCGAGCTGGTGCTCGGCGACGACGAGGGCAGCCTGCCGGACGAGCACCGCCGCCACCTCGAGGTGGTCGAGCGCAACTCGCAGCGGCTGTTGCGGCTCGTCGGCGACCTGCTGTTCGCGGCCCAGGTCGAGACCGGGACGTTGCTGCTGGAGCCGGCCGCCGTCGACCTCTCGCTGCTGGCGCGCGAAGCGGTCCTCGCCGCCCGTCCGCGGGCGGAGGAGCGGGGGATCGAGCTGACCGCGCAGATCGAGGAGGTGGGAGCGACGACCGCCGACCGCGACCGGATCGCGCAGGTGCTCGACAACCTGATCTCCAACGCGCTCAAGTTCACGCCCGAGGAGGGCCACGTCGACGTCCGGCTGGCGCTGCGCGGCGACGACGTCGAGCTGGAGGTCGCCGACACCGGCCTCGGGATCCCGGCGGCCGAGCAGGCCCGCCTCTTCCACCGCTTCTACCGCGCCTCGAACGCGACCGCCGCCGCGGTCCCCGGGCTCTGGCTGGGCCTGATGATCGTCCGCGCGATCGTCGCCGGGCACGACGGCACGATCACCGTCCGCAGCGAGGTCGGCGTCGGCACGACCTTCACCGTCACGCTGCCGCTGCACACGCCCGACGGACCCGCCGCCGACGGCGACAGGCTGCCCGGCCTCGTCCGCTACTCGGCCGGCGGCCGGTAGCGGTAGCCGAACCCGCGGACCGTCTCGACCGGCGAGGCGGCGCCCGCCTCCCAGCCGAGCTTGCGGCGCAGGTAGCCGACGTAGAGCTTCACCTGGTCGCCGCCGAAGCCGTCGGTGTCGCCCCACACCAGCTCCAGCAGGCGGTCGCGCCCGAGCGTCTCGTTGGGATGGCGCACGAACGCCGAGAGCAGCCGGAACTCGAGCGGCGTGAGCTGCACCGGACGCCCGTCGATCGTCACCTCGCGACTGACGTAGTCGACCACGACGGAGGCGTCGCGGTAGGGCTCGCGCACCTCCGGTGGCCCCGCCGTGCGCCGCAGCAGCGCCTCGACGCGCGCCAGCAGCTCCTGACGGCCGAACGGCTTCGTGACGTAGTCGTCGGCGCCGCCCTTGAGGCCGCGGACCTTGTCCAGCTCCCCGGCGCGGGCGGTCAGCATCAGCACCGGGACGTCGCTGACGTCGCGGATCCGCTCCAGCGTCTGCCAGCCGTCCAGCTCGGGCATCGTCACGTCGAGCACGATCAGGTCAGGCTGGGCGCCCGTCAGCTGTCGGAGCGCGTCGATCCCGTTCGACGCCTCCGTGACGCGGTGGCCGGCGCGTTCCAGCAGCACGCGAACGAGATGCCGGACGTCGTGCTCGTCCTCGACGACGAGGACCTCAGCGGACTTCATCGTGGTCTCATACCAGATTCATCCACCGGTGCGCGCCTGCCGCTCGCATGGACGACTGATGCCCCGCGTCCTGATCGCCGAGCCGTCGGCCGACGTACGCGTGCTGCTCCAGCACGTCGTGACTCGCGCGGGCCATGAGGCGATCGAGTACCAGCGCAGCCGACACGGTCAGCTTCCGGACGTGGACGTGCTGCTGCTCGAACCGGCGCTCGTCGGCGGCCTCGAGCTGGCGAGCCGGCTGCGAGCCGAGCAGCCGCACGTCGCGATCGTGATCTGCAGCATCTTCTCTCCGGGACCGCAGACGCAGGAGCTGGACGCCGTCGCGCACGTCCTCAAGCCCTTCTCGCGCAGCGCGCTCGAACGGGCGCTCGAAGCGGCCGGCGCGACGGCGCGCCGCCGCGCCGGCACGCTTCCCGGCTGCGCCTGATCGGCCCGCTCAGACGACGTCGTGCGCGGGGGGTGCTTCCGGGTCCGGGTGGACCTTTGCCTCCGCCGGCGCGTCGGGGTCGGGTGCCGGCACCGGAGCCGCGTCGGGCGCCTTGGCCTCCGGCCGACCCGGCTGTCTAAGCGCGTCGGCGGCCGCTCTCGCCTTCTCTCTCAACGTGCCTCTGCCGGTCGCGACGTCTCTGACCTCGCCCAGGTCCTGCTTCAGCGCGTCGATGCCGCCGCGCTTGTCGATCGCTTGTCTCGCCAGGTCGGCGATACGGTTGAATCTCATGCCCTGTCCTCGATTCGGTTGGCGTCGGAGCCGTCCGAGGAGCTTACGCGGGGGCCTGACGGTTCAGAGGCCGCCCCACCGGCCCACGCACCGAAGCGCGCGAGCCGGCCGTCCCGGGGCGTCCTGGCGCCCGAGAGTAGTGACGTGCTCGGTGTGATTTCAGCATGGGTGCGCGGCACGGATGCTCTCGGCCGGCTGCGGCCGCCCGATCCCGAAGCCCTGGACGTTCGTGCAGCCCAGCTCGCGGAGCGCGGCGAGCTGCGAATCGGCCTCGACGCCCTCGGCCGTGACGGCCAGGTCGAGGCCGTGCGCGAGGCCGATCATCGCGGTCACGATCGCGGTCGCGGCGCGGTCGCTGCCGAGGCCGGCGGTGAACTCGCGGTCGATCTTGATCGCGTCGATCGGCAGCCGCCGCAGGCGCCCGAAGCTCGAGTAGCCGGTGCCGAAGTCGTCGAGCGCGACGCCGACGCCGAGCCGGTGCAGCCGGCAGAGCGACTCGGCCGCGAGCACGTCGTGGGAGAAGAGCGCCGTCTCGGTCACCTCGAGCACGAGCAGCGCGGGGTCGAGCGCGGCCTCTTCGAGGATCCGCTCGACGCGCGCGGGCAGGGAGCGGTCGGCGAGCTGCCGAGCGGGGACGTTGACGGCGACGCGCAGCGGCTCGGCACCCGGGGCGTTCCAGCGGCGCGCCTGCTCGGCCGCCTCGCGCAGCACCCAGTCGCCGAGGCGCAGGATCAGGCCGCTCTCCTCCGCCGCCGGGATGAACTGGGCCGGCGAGACGGTGCCGAGCGTCGGGTGGTCCCAGCGCAGCAGCGCCTCGACCCCGATCGTGCGGTCGTCGGCGAGGCGCACGATCGGCTGGTAGGCGAGGCGCAGCTCCTCGCGGTCGATCGCTTTGCGCAGGGCGCCGTCGAGCCGCAGCTTGGCCGTCGCGCGCTGGCGCAGCTCGGGGTTGTAGACACCGGTCGGGACGCCCATCCGCTTGGCGTCGTAGAGCGCGCTGTCGGCGCCCCGCAGGACGTCGGCGGCGCTCGTCTCGGCGCCCGCGATCGCGACGCCGATCGTCGCCGTGATCGAGTGCTCCCCGGTCTCGGCGTGCGTCAGCGGCGGGACGATCGCGGCGTGCAGGCGGTCGGCGAGCGCCTCCACGGCGGCGCGGGTGACGCGCTCCGCGACGACCACGAACTCGTCGCCACCGAAGCGCGCGACGATGTCGGTCGGCCGGACCGCGGCGACGAGGCGGTGGGCGACCTCGCCCAGCAGCCAGTCGCCGACCTCGTGGCCCATCGAGTCGTTGATCAGCTTGAAGCGGTCGAGGTCGCAGAAGAAGACGGCGACCTGGTCGACGTCGTCCTCTCTCGTGCGCCCGCAGCGCGC
>JAATFK010000246.1 GCA_015655225.1 Solirubrobacterales bacterium
CCCGGCCTGCCGAAGCACGCGCACGTCGCCGACGAGCACGTCGAGATCGCGCAGCTGGACACCGCCGCCCGCGTGCTCGACCGGCTCGTCGCCGGCTGGCGCGACGCGCCGGCGCACTGAAGCCCACCTCGCGCTTTGAGGCAGTCTGGATCCAAATCGCGTGAATCTACGCTGAGGCGTCTCGTCCGAGCGATCGTCGGATAGAACGCCAAATGCCCTTTGCTCAAAGGATGTATCGGGTGACGCCGCGGCTCGACATGCGGATGCGCGAATCTAGACATTGGGATAAAGACCGACAAAGTTGGATCCAGTACTGTGGGTCTCATGGAGTTTGGAGCGTCCTACCACCCCCTTGACGAGACAGCCGCCGGAGGCGGAATGCGCGCGACGGGCCCGACCCCCGGCGTCTTTCCGTCACCCGAGTCGCTGCGGCCGATGCCGGTCGGAGAACGATGGGTCGTCGCCGCCGGGCATCCGCTCGTCGCGCAGGTCGCGGCCGAGGTCTTCGAGCGGGGCGGAACCGCGGTCGACGCCGGCGTCGCCGGCGGCCTCGCGTCGGCGGTCGTGCAGCCCGACATGTGCAACCTCGGCGGTGTCGCCCCGATCGTCGTGCGGCCCCGGGGCGAGGACGTCGTTCACAGCGTCGCCGGTGTCGGTCCCTGGGGGGCGGCTGCCACGCCGAGCGCCTACGCGGCCCGCTTCGGCGGCGACATGCCGCTCGGTCCGCCGATCGGGGTGGTCCCGGCGGCCGTCTCGGCCTACGTCCGCACGCTGCAGCGCTTCGGCAGCTGGACGTTCGCGGAGTGCGCGGCGCCGGCGATCGCGCTCGCGCGGGACGGCTTCCTGCTCGACCAGCGGCTCGCCGACGGGCTGCGGATCACCGGCGGCGGGTGGGCTTCGACGCGCGAGGTCTACTGGCCGGAGGGCCGTCCGCCACGGCTCGGCGACCGGCTCGTCCAGCCGGCGCTCGCGGAGACCCTCGGGCGGCTGTGCGCCGCCGAGCGCGGGAGCTCACGGGAGGCCGCGCTCGACGCCGTCCACGATGCCTTCTACCGCGGCGAGATCGCCGAGCGGATCGCCGCCTTCTCGCAGGCCAACGACGGCTGGCTGACCGCCGCGGATCTGGCGGCGTTCGACGCCGAGATCGAGGTCGCGGTCACCACCCGCTTTCGCGACTGGGAGGTCTTCACACCGGGCCCGTGGTGCCAGGGGCCGGCGCTCCTGCAGACGCTCGCCGTGATCGGCGAGGACGACCTCGTCGGGCTCGGCCACAACAGCGCCGCCTATGTCCATCTGCTCGCGGAGGCGACCAAGCGCGCCTTCGCCGATCGCGAGCGGTTCTACGGGGACCCGCGCTTCGTCGACGTCCCGCTGGAGCGTCTCCTCTCGGCCGAGCACGCCCGCGAGCTACGCGCGGACATCGATCCGGCGCGAGCGGGTGCGGGCGTCGGGGGCCCATCCGGCCCGCCGAGTGGACGGCTGGACACCACCTACCTCTGCACGGTCGACGCCGACGGGACCGCGTTCTCCGCGATGCCCTCGGACACGCTCGACGGCTCGCCGATCATCCCCGAGCTGGGGTTGATGATCTCCCCCCGCGGCGTCCAGAGCCGGCTCGAGCCGGGCCACCCCGCAGAGCTCGGACCGGGCCGCCGACCGCGTCTGACGCCCGCTCCCGCGATCGCGTTGCGCGACCCCGCGCCCGGCGCTCGCGATCGTGAGGTGATGGCGTTCGGCTGTCCCGGCGGTGACGTGATTTTGCAAGGCATGCTGCAGTCGTTCCTGAACGTCGTCGCGTTCGGGATGACGCCCCAGCAAGCGGTCGAAGCGCCTCGCTTCGCCGCGTTCGCATGGCCCGGCTCGTTCTTCCCGCACTCCGAGGTGCCGGCGCGGATCTCGTTGGAGGGTCGCTACGGGGACGCCGTCGCCGACCAGCTCTCCGGCCTCGGGCACGAGGTCGTGCGCTGGCCCGACTTCGAGTTCGACGCCGGCGCCGTCTCGATCGCCATGGACCTTCAGCCCTCTCGCGCCCACCGCACTCTCGCCGCCGCGGCGGATCCTCGCCGCACCGGCTACGCCCTCGGCCGCTGAGCGGTCGCATCCCATCCCAGCCAGGAGAGCAACCGCCATGACCGCACACGCCCCCGACATCGACAAGCGGCTGACGCGCCGCGACACGCTACGCCGAGCCGGCGTCGGAGCGGCGACCCTCTTGGGCACGGGCGTCCTCGCCGGCTGCGGCAGCAGCAGCAGCAGCGGTACCAGCAGCGGCGGGACGGGCACCACGTCGTCGGCCAGCAAGACGAAGGTCACCGACCAGCTCGGCTGGATCAAGACCTCCCAGTTCGCCGGCTACTTTGCGGCGATGAACAACGGCTACTACACCGACGAGGGACTCGACTACGACCTCGTCGCGGGCGGCCCGAACATCATCGCCTCGACGATCGTCGCGGGCGGCAAGGCGATGGTCGGCGATGACGACAACAACACCGTGCTGCAGGCGATCGCGAAGGGCGCGCCGCTGATGATCTACGGCTCGCTCTATCAGCGCTCGCCGTACTCGGTCTTCAGCCTGCCGGCGAGGCCGATCCGCACGCTCGCCGACTTCGCGGGCAAGAAGGTCGCGCTCTCGCCCGCGACGCGGCCGCTGCTGGAGCCGCTGCTGAAGAGAGCGGGCGTCGATCCGAGCAGCGTGAAGTTCGTCCCCTCCGGCACCAGTCCGACGCAGCTCGCGACCCACCAGGTCGACGGCTACTTCGGCTTCTCGACGAACGAGGGAGTGGCGCTCAAGCAGCAGGGCGTCGACTTCATCACGACCTCGACCTGGTCGCTCGGGCTGAGAAGCTACGGCAACGTGCTGATCGCCAAGAAGGAGACGGTCGAGCAGCAGAGAGATCTTCTCGTGAAGCAGCTGACCGGGACGATCAGAGGCTGGGAGTACGCGATCGCGAACCCGGCGGAGATGGGCAAGCTGACAGTCGACAAGTACGGTCCGCCCGGTAGCAACCTGAAGTCCGAGACGGGACAGGCGGAGGCGCAGGTGCCCCTGATCAAGAACGCGGCCGGCATCATGCGCATCACCGAAGAGGGGATGCAGGGCGTGATCGACGCGATGATAGCGTCCAAGTCGCTGGCGAGACCGCTAAAGGCCTCCGACGTGATGACGACCGAGATCCTCGACCTGGCGTACGGCGGCAAGACGTCGCTCGCGCTCTAGCGTCCCGGTGATCATCGACGCATACAACAACGCCTGGGCGACCGCCGGCTCGTCGGACTACCTGGCCGGCGACGGTTACGGCGTCGAGGTGATGTTGGCGTCGATGGATGCCGGCGGGGTCGCCCGGGCCGTCGTCTGCTCGCTCGGTCAGATGATCGACAACGCCTACGTCCGCTCCGTCCAGCAACGCTGGCCGGAGCGGATCGTCGGCTTCGGCCAGGTCAACCCGCGCCTGCCGGACGCCGTCGAGGAGATCGCGCGCTGCGCGGCCGCGGGCCTGCGCGGGATCAAGCTGCACCCCACCATGCACGGCTACCACTTCTGTGACCACGGGCTGCTCGACCCGATCTTCGCCGCGTGCGCCGAGCATGGGCTCGTCGCGCTTGTCAACGCGCTTGACGATCCCTTCTGCGCGCCGCTCTCGATCGAGGAGATCGCGCGTCCGTTCCCGTCGGTGCCGACGCTGATCGCGCACATGGGAACGATCTGGAACCTGATGGAGGCGATCCTCGTCGCCGGGCGGACGCCGAACCTCTATCTCGAGACCTCCGGCGCGCAGCTGCTCGACGTCCGTACTGCCTACGAGCGGGTCGGCGCCGAGAAGATCGTCATGGGCACCGACTGGCCCGGGAACGACTTCGACCTCGAGCGCGCGAAGATCGCGCGCGCCGTACCGGACGTCGAGGACCGGCGTCGAATCGAGGGTGGGACGCTCGCGCGCCTGCTCGGCCTGGAGGAGGAGCAGAGATGACCGCGGTGAAATCCGCCGTTGCGCAGGGATCGACCGTCGCGCTGCGCGGGGTCGACAAGCGCTTCAGACTGCCCGACCGCGAGTTCGAGGCGCTGCGCGGCATCGACCTGACCGTCCGCGACGGCGAGTTCGTCTCGTTGATCGGACCCTCCGGCTGCGGTAAGTCGACCTTGCTGCGACTGATCGCCGGCCTGATCGAGCCGAGCGCCGGCACGATCGCGATCGGCGAGGAGTCGCCGGCGCAGGCGCGCGCCCGCCGGGAGCTCGGCTTCGTGTTCCAGGAGCCGACGCTGCTGCCGTGGCGCACGGCGCTGGAGAACGTCTCGCTGATGCCGCAGATCGCGCGGCGCGGCACGAAGGCCGAGCGCGAGCGCCGCGCGCGGGAGCTGCTCGAGCTCGTCGGCCTCGGGGACTTCACCGACGCGCATCCGGAGAAGCTCTCGGGCGGGATGTAGCGACGCGTCGGGATCGCTCGCGCGCTGGCGCTCGACCCGCGCATCCTGCTGCTGGACGAGCCGTTCGGCGCGCTCGACGAGATCACCCGTCAGCGGATGAACACCGAGCTGCTCCGCATCTGGACCGAGCACCGCACCACGGCGCTGCTCGTGACCCACAACGTCGGCGAGGCCGTCTTCCTCTCCGATCGCGTGCTGGTGATGGCGGCGCGCCCGGGTCGCATCATCGCCGAGGTGACGATCGACCTCCCGCGACCGCGACGCCTCGAGCTGCTGCAGGACGAGCGCTTCTTCGCTCTTGCCGCTCAGCTGACGGGGCTGCTGCTGCACGAGGACGTCGCTCCGGAGGAGGCGTGAGCCGCCGCCGGGTGATCGCGCTCGCGTCGAGCGGGACGGTCTGGCTCGTGCTGCTCGGCGTGTGGTGGCTGCTGTCCGCGCTCAACACCGATCCCGGGACGCTCTGGCCGAGCCCGCCGAGAGTCCTCAGCACCCTCTGGGACGGACGCAGTGCGTACTGGGAGAACGCGGAGGCGACGATCCGCGAGGCGCTCGCTGGCTTTCTCGGCGGCGTCGCGCTCGCTCTCGCGGTCGGGCTCGTGAGCGAGCGGTTCCGCTCGGTCTCGGGTGCGCTGCAGCGGCTCGCGGTCGCGGTCTACTCGCTGCCGCTGATCGCGCTCGCGCCGATCCTGGTGCTGTGGACCGGCACCGGCTTCACGACGAAGGCGCTGATCGCGGGACTGGCGTGCTTCTTCCCGGTGCTGATCAACCTGACCCAGGCGCTGCGCACGACCGACCGCAACGCGCTCGAGCTGATGCGGGTCTCCGGCGCGTCACGGTGGCAGAGCTTCTGGCGCCTGGAGCTGCCGGCCGCGCTGCCGTCGCTGTTCGCCGCCTTCACCGTCGCCGCTCCCGCCGCGATCGTCGGCGCGCTCCTGGCCGAGTGGGTCGGCGCCGAGCGCGGCCTCGGGATCGAGCTGCTCTTCTCGATGCAGAACTACGACATCGCGCAGCTCGACGGAACGCTGATCGTGATCAGCGCCCTGTCGCTCCTCTCCTGGACGTTCTTCACGCTGCTGGGACGGCGACTGTTCCCGTGGCATCCCTCGCTGCGCTCGATCGTCGTCGTGGAGGCCTGACGGTGGCGATCTCGGTTCCCTCTCGCTCGCTGACGCTCCCGCGCCCGCGCCGCCGTCACGTCCGCTCGACGCTGCCCGGCGTGATCGCGGTGATCCTGCTGCTGGTGCTCTGGATCGTCGTCAAGTACGGCGGCCACGTCTCCGATCAGGCGCTCCCGAAGCCCCTCGATGTCGTCCACGATGGCTGGTCCTCACGCAGCGCGCTGCTCGACGCCGCGCGGCACACGCTCGTCGGCGCGCTCGGCGGCTTCCTGCTCGGCAACGTGCTGGCCGTCGCGGCCGCGGTGCTGATCGCCTCCTCGCGGCTCGCCGCACGCCTCCTAGTCCCCCTCGCGCTGACAGCCAGCACCCTGCCGATCGTGGCGATCGCTCCGTTCCTGACGCTGCTGCTCGGCAACGGCACGACGACGATCGTGGTCGTCGCGGCGATCATCATCTTCTTCCCGACGATGGTCAACGGCGTGCTCGGACTCCGCTCAGTCCCGCCGGATGCGCTCGAGCTGATGCAGATGGCGGGTGCGTCCTGGTTCGACGTGCTCCTTCGTGTGCGACTCCCGACGGCCCTGCCGTTCATCTTCTCCGGCCTGCAGGTCGGCTCCGCCACCTGCATCCTCGGGGCGATGGTCGCCGAGTGGGTGACGACCGGCACCGGCCTCGGCTATCTGATCCTCCAGGCGGGCGTCCAGTTCGAGGTGCCGCTGATGTGGGCCGGCGTGATCCTCGCCTCGGTGCTCGCGCTGATCGTCTTCGCGATCACCGGCTGGATCGCGCGCCGCGTGATCCGCGGCGCTCCCGGTGACGCCGTCGCCGGGAGGTGACCGTGTCGGTCTGCGCGGCCGGTTCCTGGGGCGTCGCCGAGCTGGCGGGCCTGCGGGCGACCGGTGTCGAGGTCGCGGATGGCGTCGATCCGGCCTACGTAACCGACTTCGGCGGTCTACGGGAGGCGTCGCCGGCCGCCGTGGCCCGTCCCCGCACGGTCGCCGAGGCCGCGACGGCGCTGGCGTTCGCCGCCGACGCCGGACTGCCGCTCTGTGCGCGCGGGCTGGGGCGTAGCGCGGGCGGTCAGAGCCTCGCGGCGAGCGGCGCGCTCACGCTCGACCTCTCCCGTCTCGACGCGATCGCCGTCTCCGACGACGATCCCGACGCGCTCTGGTGCGAGCCCGGAGCGACCTGGACCGCGGTCGTGGCGACAGCCGCGCGCATCGGTCGGGTGCCGCTGGTGGCGCCGAACTACCTCGACCTCACCGTCGGCGGGACGATCGCCGCCGGCGGCTACGGCGCCAGCAGCTTCCGACACGGCGCGATCGCGGCCGTCGTCGGTGAGCTCGACGTCGCGACCCCAGCCGGCGGCCGGGGGCGCTGCGGTCCCCTGCACGACCGCGACCGCTTCGATGCCGTCCGGGGCACGTTCGGTCGCCACGGGCTGATCCTCGGCGCACGGGTCCCGTTGCGAGCGGCACGTGAGCAGCTGACCTCCGCGGTCGTCCTGCACGACGACGTGGCCGACGCGATCGAGGCTCAGTGTCGGCTCGGCGACCGCGAGGACGTCGTGCTGCTGGAGGGATTCTGCACCGCGACGCCAACCGGCTTTCGCTTCGCCCCGGGCGCGAGCGGCCCGACCTCCTGCTGGCGCTATGGCACGCGGATCGGGATCGATCACGACGCCGATGCCCCGCCACGGCTCGACGCGCTCCTCGGTGGGCTTCCCGCCGGGCGGCTCGTCTCAGTCGAGCGCGGAACGACGAGCGGATTCCTGCGGCGTCTGGTCCCGTATTACGAGCTGCTGGAGGCCCGGGGGGAGATGGCCGGTCCTCGCCCGCGCGTCGACTTCCTGCTGCCGTGGGACGCCGTCCGGGAGCTGCTGCCCGACCTGCTCGAAGGGCTGCCGCCGGAGATGGGGACGCTCCATCCGCTCTCGCCGGTCGATCCCGCACGGCTCGCGCCGCTCACGGACGGACCATCGGGCGAGGGAGCGTGCGAGCTGGTCGTGATGACCTCCACCGCGGTTCCCGCCGACGCGACCCGACGCTGCCTCGACTGGATCGAGGAGGCCGACCGCCGTCTGCTCGCGGCCGGCGGCGTCCGCTACCCCGTCGGTTGGCTCGGCGACGAGCCCGAGGCGGCGCTCGACCGCGTCGTCGGACGCCGCGCGGAGGCGTGGGAGACGGCGCGCTCGCGCCACGATCCGCAGGGCCTGCTGCGCTCCGTCGCGCTCGCCGGCTAGCGCGACGGGCGGCCGCTCAGCGGCGCTGCTCGCGCTCGTACCAGTCGGCGATCAGCTGGCCGCTGCGCGTGATGTGCTCCTCCATCGCCTTCGCGGCGAGGGTGCCGGAGTGCAGCTCGAGCGCGCCGACGATGATCTCGTGCTGACGGATGTTCTCCTCCAGCCGTCCCATCGCGCGCACCGCCGCCAACGACATGTTGCGCGGCAGCGTCAGGTTCAGCGAGCGGATCTGCTGCGCGAGCCGCTCGACGCCGCTCGCCTCCAGGATCAGCTCGTGAAAGCGGTTGTGGTCCCGGATCCAGAGCGCGCGCTGATCGGCCGCCAGCGAGCCGGCGTCGGCCTCGATGCTGCTGCGGAACGACGCGCACACCTCGCGCAGCTCGTCGAGTTGGGGCTCCGTCACCCGGGTGGCGGCCAGCCGCGCGGCGAGTCCCTCGAGCGCCGCGCGGATCAGGTATCCCTCGCGGATGTAGTTGGGCTGCGGGCCGGAGACGCGGACGCCGCGGCGCGGGAGCGCCTCGATCATGCCGACCATCTCGAGCCGGTGCAGCGCCTCGCGGATCGGCTGCCGGCTGACGCCGAAGCGATGCGCGAGCTGCTCCTGGCGCAGCCATGAGCCGAACGGGAACTCGCCGACCATGATCGCGTCGGCGATCTCCTGCGAGAGCCGCTCGGCGACCGCGAGCTCGCGCGCTCCGTCGCCGTCGCCGTCGTCGTGGTCGCTCACGAGGGCACCTTAGCCCGGCGCTCGTGCGCTCGCCAGGCGGCGTCGACGGCGCGCCAGCGCTCGCCGGCCGCCTTCCGCCGAGCGTCGCGCGTCGCGGCGTCGCCGTCGAGCGCCGCCTGCAGTCGCGCGCGGGCCGCCTCCGTGCTCGCTGTTGGAGCCGCGGGCCGACCGGCCACCCAGACCGCCGCGACGTGCTCGCGCCGCGCGTGCGACAGCAGCGTCGCGACGGGGTCGGCGGCGCCCACGACGCACGGCAGGTCGAGCGCGACGACGTCGCCCTGGGCCCCGGCCTCGAGCACGCCGAGGTCATCGCGCCCGAGCGCGCGAGCGCCCCCGAGCGTCGCCAGCCCGAGTGCCTCGGCGGGCAGGAGCGGCTCGCCGAGGCCTTCGGCCAGCTTCAGCGCGTGCCGCAGCTCCGTGAAGACGTCGGGCGGCTCAGAGGCGGGGTGGGAGTCGAGACCCAACGCGACCACCGCACCGGCGTCGAGCAGGCGTCGGACGCCACAGGCTCCGACCGCGAGGCGGTCATTGGAGCCGGGACAGTGCACGACGACGGCGCCCGTCTCCGCGACCCGCGCGAGCTGAGCGTCGTCGAGCCAGACGCCATGCGCGACCGACGTGGCCACGCTCAACAGTCCCGCGCGATCGAGGCGCGCGAGCGGATCGCCGCCGGACGCGAGCCGCTGGCGCGCGGTCTCGAGCAGGTGGGTGTGGACGCGACGCCCGTGCGACGCCGCGGCGATCGCGGCGAGACCGGCGTCGCTGCACCACTGGGGCGCGACCGGTCCGACCGCGTCGACGCGGACTCGCTCCGCGCCGGCGTCCCGACGGCTGAGGACGTCGACCAGCTGTCCGAAGTCGGCGGGCGTGACGCCTCGCCGCGGTCCCGGCAGGCTCCTGGTCGGGACGGGGACGTACTCGTCCTGATCAGTGAGCGCAAGCGCGATCGCCGCGCGCGCGCCGGCGGCGTCGTAGCCGTCGGTGATCGCGCACGCCGACGCCGCGTAGTCGGCCGTCTCCGCGAAGCTGTGGTGGATCACCTGCGTCGTCGTGATGCCCGTCGCCAGGCCGTCGCTGGCGGACACGAGCGCCTCGTCACCGGGCGCCAACGGCGTCATCCCGCCGAGCTCCACGAGGAAGCGCTCGAGCGGCCCGCCGTCGTCGAGGCCGTGGGCGGAGATCGGCATCGCGCGCGCGTGGGAGTGGGCGTCGACCAGGCCGGGCAGCAGCACGTCGTGCAGCGGGCCCTCGTCCCCTGGAGCGGCCGGCCGTACCTGAACGACTCGTCCGTCGTGCACCTCGACGGCCGCGTCGCGCAGCGGCGCGACGTCCGCGCGCGCGACGACGATGCGCCCCCGCAGCACGATCCGCTCGGTCACAGTCCGAACACCGTCGCGGCGGTGCCGCCGAGCACCTGTGCGAGCGCCTCGGGGGCGAGCCCGAGCGCGTGGAACTTCGCGAGCTCGACGGGGACGTTGACGGCGCCGTCGGAGCCGAGCATGACGCGGCCGGGACCGAGCTCGGCGATCAGCAACGCGGTGTCGAGCGAGCCGCACCAGGAGGTCTCCAGGAAGACGTTCTCGCAGACGGAGGCGACGATCGCCGCTTGCCGCGCCGCGACGCCCATGCCGGCGTGCGCCAGGACGATCGGGACCTCGGGCGCCGCCTGCGCCAGCGGGAGGCAATGCGACGGCGACGCGAACGGCTCGCCCGCCCCGCCGGTGTGCACCATCAGCGGAACGCCGAGGCGGGCGGCCTCTTCGAGCACGGCGCGTCCGTCGCGCGAGAGCGGGTCGACCGCGTGCCCGATTGTGTGCAGCTTCAGGGCGACGA
>JAATFK010000226.1 GCA_015655225.1 Solirubrobacterales bacterium
CGAAGCCCGGCGGCACCCAGACCAGCTCGGCGTCGCTGCCGGTCGCCGCGACGCAGGCGTCGAGCAGTCCCTGCATCGTCGTGTGGCCGCGCCGCGCGGCGAGGTTCCACGGCCCTGAGCGGCCGGCCGCGAGAGCGTCGAGCAGCCACTGCGCGAGGTCGCGCGCGTCGATCAGCTGGAGCGGCAGGGCGTGCGGGCCGGGCGCCAGCACCTGGCCGCCGCGCGCGATCCGCGCAAGCCACCACGGCAGCCGCCCGACGTTCTCGTGGGGCCCGACGATCAGGCCGGCGCGAGCGGCCAGCGCGCGGTCGCCGAACGCGGCGCGCACCGCCAGCTCGCCGCCGCGCTTGCGCTCGGGGTAGTCGCCGTCCTCGCCGTCGGGCGTGCCCGCGACCTTCGGCGCGTGCTCGTCACCGTCGATCGGCGGCGGCGGCCGGTAGACCGAGACGGAGGAGACGAACGCGTAGCGCTCGGCTCTGCCGGCGAGCGCCGTTGCGCTGTCGCGAACGGCGCGCGGGATGCCCGACCAGGTGTCGGCGACGAGGTCCCAGTCGCGCGCGGCGAGCGGCCGCAGGTCGCCCGGCACGAGCCGGTCGCCGACGATCGACTCCACCTCCGGGTGGAGCGGCGCGCGGCTGCCGCGGTTGAAGGTCGCGACCGACCAGCCGCGCGCGACGCCCTCCTCGACGAGGGCGCGGCCGACGAACGACGAGCCGCCGAGGACGAGCAGGCGCATGGCGACGATCGTAGTGCGAGCGCCCCGCGACACGCTGACACGCGCTCTTAGGGAGGGGCGCTACCTTCCGGGCACGGTACGGACCCACGGAGGACGCATGACCCAGCGGGACGCGGTGATGGCGAAGATCGGCGAGGGCATCGGACGGCGCGAGCGCGGCGACCGCGAGGGCGCGAGGCGCCTCTTCGCGGAGCTGTGGGAGCTGGTCGGACCCGACGGCGACCCGTTTCACCGCTGCGCGCTGGCCCACTCGATGGCGGACGTGCAGGACGACGTGCGCGAGGAGCTGACGTGGGACCTGCGCGCGCTGGAGGCGGCCGACGAGCTGCGCGACGAGGAGGCCGAGATGGCCTCGCCGGTCGCCGGCTTCTACCCGTCGCTGCACCTCAACATCGCCGACGCCTACCGCCGGCTCGGCGACCGCGTGCGGGCGCGCGAGCACCTCGTGAAGGGCCGCGCCGCCGCCTCCGCGCTCGGCGACGACGGCTACGGTCAGATGATCCACGAGGCGTTCGAGCGGCTCGCGACGCGGCTCGAGGCGGCCTGACGCGCCGATCGGCCCCCCGAGCGCATCAGCCGGCTGGCGCGCGGGTAGCGACGACTGGGAAGATGCGAGAACCCCTCCACGACCACGGGAGCAAGCGATGGGCTTCGACCAGTACCACGAGCCGCCGGACGAGCTGCCGGCTGAGACCCGCACGTTCGCGCGCATGTGCGCGTCGCTGACCGAGGAGGCGGAGGCGATCGGCTGGTACGAGCAGCGGCTCGCGGTCGAGCCCGACGCGGAGGCGCGCGCGATCATGAGCGACGCGCAGGGCGAGGAGTTCAAGCACTTCGCGATGGACTTCGAGTACCTGCTGCGGCGCACGCCGAAGTGGCGCTCGATCGCGCAAGGCGTGCTCTTCCAGGGCGGGGACATCGTCGAGCACGGCGAGGCGGCGGAGGCGGCGGCCGACGACGGCGGCGACGCGCCCGCCTTCAGCCGCCCGAGCGGCACGGGCGACGGCTCGCTCGGCATCGGCAGCCTGCGGGGGGCCGAGCTGTGAGCGGCGCACACCTTCTCCGCGGCCACGCGCCGATCACCCCGAAGGGCTGGGGCGAGATCGACGACGAGGCCCGCGCGCGGCTCACGACGGCGCTCGGCGCGCGCAAGCTGGTCGACTTCGCCGGCCCGCTCGGCTGGGACTACTCGGCCACCAACCTCGGTCGCGTCGAGCCGCTCGCGGGCGAGTCGGTCAGCGGCGTCGAGGCGGCGCGCCGGCGGGTGCTGCCGCTGATCGAGCTGCGGGCGCCGTTCACGGTCTCGCGCGCCGAGCTGCGCGACCTCGACCGCGGCGCCGAGGACGTCGACTTCGACGCGCTCGACGCGGCCGCGCAGAGACTCGCGGTGGCGGAGAACTCGGCCGTCTTCCACGGGTTCGAGTCGGCCGCGATCGACGGCATCGCGGCGGTCTCCGAGCATCCGCCGATCGCGGTCGGCGACGGCGACTTCGACCGCTATCCGACGCACGTCGCGACCGCGGTCGAGATGCTGCTGTCGGTCGGCGTCGAGGGCCCGTACGGGCTCGCGCTGAGCCCGGACGCCTACCGCGGCGTGATCGAGACGACCGAGCGCGGTGGCTACCCGCTGCTCGACCACCTGCGCAAGATCCTCGGCGGTCCGCTCGTGTGGACGCCGGGCGTGCGCGGCGCGGTCGTCGTCAGCCTGCGCGGCGGCGACTTCCTGTTCGAGTCGGGGGAGGACCTGGCGGTCGGCTACTCACACCACGACGGCGAGAACGTGCACCTGTACCTGGAGGAGAGCTTCAGCTTCCGCGTCGTCTCGCCGGACGCCGGAGTGGCGCTGGAGCCGTAGCGGTGGCGCCCGCTCCCGAGCACGAGTCCGAGGAGGCGTTCCTCGCGCTCGTGCTCGACG
>JAATFK010000240.1 GCA_015655225.1 Solirubrobacterales bacterium
CCAGCACGGCGGTGCGGCCGGCGTTCACGTGGAAGGCGCGGGAGATCGGCAGCAGGGCGGTCGCGATCAGCGAGCTGTTGATCGGGTTCAGCGCCGAGCCGACCATCAGCGGCGCGAGGAAGCGGGCGTCGAAGGCGGTGGCGGGGTCGAGCGCGGCGTCGGCCGCCGGGAGCGGTCTCGTGGGGGTCACGCCGTCAACGGTAGCAAGTAGGCAGTCAAACTGCGCAGATCTTCTGCGGGAGTCGGCGACGGTCGCTACCCTCCGACGCGATGCCGAGCGCCCCCGACGACCTGCCCGCGCTCGCGGCCGAGCTGACGCTCGCGATCACCCGCCTGCGCGCGCGGCTGCGGGTCGAGTCCGACACCTGGGGCGGCCCCGTCACGTTCTCCCAGCTGCTGGTCCTCGCCCGGATCGTCGAGGAGGGGCCGATGACCGCCAGCGAGCTGGCGGCGGTCGAGCACCTCAGACGCCAGTCGGTCTCGACCTCGATCGCGGGCCTGCTCGCCGCCGGCCTCGTCGCGAGCGCCCCCGACCCCGCCGACGGCCGCAAGACCCTCGTGCGCGCCACCGACGCCGGCGTCGCCCACGTTGCCTCGATCAGCGAGCGCCGCGAGGCCTGGCTCGCCCAGGCGCTGACGGCCCTCGACGCGCGCCAGCGCCGCACGCTGCACGAGGCCGCCGCGCTGATCGAGCAGCTCTCCGCTTCGGCCTGACGCACCGGGCCGAAGGTGGCACCTTGACCGCCTGGGGGCGGGTGGGTACCGTGGCCGCCATCACGGATGACGGACCGCTTCACGGTCCATCACGAGGGAGGGGCGACGATGGCGCGGGCGAGGACAGCCGAGGCCGGGACGGGGGCGCCGACGGGGCCGGCAGACGGGGCACCCTCGGGCGCCGGCGCGGCCGGCGGCGCCACCGGCAGCGCGGCCGTGGGGGACCCCCACGCCGCCGCCCGCCTCGCGCTGCGCCTGCTCGCGGCGCTCCTCCTGCTCGTCGCGGCGGCCGTCGTCGCGGGGCCGTTCGCGTGGCCGACGGCCTTCCGCGAGCTGCCGTTCGTGCACGCGACGGTCGCGCTGCCGCTGCTGCTCTCCCTCCTCGCGCTGTGGAAGGCCGGCTCGCTCGGCGCGCCGCCGGCCAGCACCGCTCCCGACGCCGCCGGCCCGCTCACCACCCCCGAGCGCCGCACGCGCGTCGCCCTGATCGTCGTCGGCCTCCTGTTCGCGGGCGACGGCGGGGGAACGATCCTCGGCGCGCTCCTGAACGGCACGCACGACGCCTTCGCCCGCACCCCCTTCGTCATCTGCACCGCCGTCGGCGCCTTCGCGATCGCGGTGCTGTGCGGCTGGGTCGCGCTCGACCTGCGGGCGCGGCTGCAGTGGATCGGCCCGCTGATCGGCGTCTACGTCGTCAAGCCGTTCGTCGGGCTCGCCTTCCTCGCCTTCGGCGACACCGACCGCCACCTCCCGATCTTCGGCGCGAAGGTCAGCGTCGTCCCGGTCCAGTGGGGCTGGGTGGTGGTCGACGTCGTGCTGCTCGCCGTGCTGCCGCTCGCGAGCCGCGCCGCCTGGCGCGCCCGCTACGGCCTCGGGTTTCTCGGCGCCGGAGAGTTCCGGGCGCTGGTGGCGGCCGCCGACGTGCTCGTCGCCGGCCGCGACGAGAAGATCGAAGCTGTCGAGGTCGCGGCCAGCGTCGAGTCCTACATGCAGACCGTCAGAGCCCACCGCGTCTGGGTCTATCGCGTCGCGCTGGCGGCGCTCCAGTTGCGCCCGCTGCTGTCGGGCTGGCCGGTCTGCTCCCAGCTCGAACCGGTCACGCGCCGGGCGGTGATGGAGCGCCACTTCCTCCGCCCGCCGGCCTGGCCGCCGTTCCTCAAGCACCTCACCCAGGTCGTGATCCGGATCGCCCAGCAGCTCGTCTTCTCCGGCTACTACAACGACCCCCGCACGTGGGAGTCGATCGGCTACGTCCCCTTCTCCGGCCGTGGCCGCCCGGCGGTCAGATCCGCGCCGCTGAGACTGACGGTGACGCCGGCGGCGGAGGTCGGCGAGCGGCTCGAGGCCGACGTGGTGATCGTCGGCACCGGGGCGGGCGGCTCGATCCTCGCCTACGAGCTGGCGAAGGCGGGCCGCGACGTGCTGCTGCTGGAGCGCGGCTCCTACGTCCAGCCGCACGAGTTCACGGAGAGCGAGGTCGACATGTTCGCCCGCCTCTACCGCGACGGGATCATGCAGCAGACGGCCGACTTCCGCTTCACCGTGCTGCAGGGCGAGTGCGTCGGCGGCTCGACGACCGTCAACAACGCCGTCTGCTTCCGCCCGCCCGACCACGTGCTCGACCGCTGGAACGACCCCGCCGGCCACGACGCCGGCCTCGACCGCGAGCAGCTCGCCACCAGCCTCGACGCGGTCGAGGCGTTCCTGGGCGTGCGCGTGCAGGACGACGCGGTCGTGAACCGCTCGGCGCCCGAGTACCTCGCCGGCGCCCGCGCCAGCGGGATGGCGCCCGCGCTGATGGACGCCTCCCTCGTCAAGGCGAACATCAACGGCTGCGTCGGCTGCGGCTACTGCAACATCGGCTGCGCCTACGGCCACAAGCTCTCGATGCTCGACGTGACGCTGCCGCGCGCGCAGGCCGAGTTCGGCGCCGGCCGGGTGCGGATCGTCGCCGACTGCGAGGTCGAGCGGATCGAGACGAGCGGGAGCCGCGCGACCGGTGTGAAGGCGACGCTCGACGGCGGTCGCACCGTCACCGTGCGCGCCGACGACGTGGTCGTCAGCGCCGGCACGATCGCCTCCAGCTACCTGCTGATGCGCAGCGGGATCGGGCGCCGCAAGCTGCCGGTCGGCGAGGGCGTCTGCTTCAACATGGGCGCGCCGCTGACGGCCGACTTCGGGCGCGAGCTGAACGCCTACGATGGCCTCCAGATCTCGCACGCCGGGGTCCCGAGAATGGACGCCGGCTTCGTCTTCGAGCTGTGGTTCAACCCGCCGGTCGCGCAGGCGCTGAACATGCCCGGCTGGTTCGAGCAGCACTTCGAGAACATGCGCCGCTACAACCAGATGATGGCCGTCGGCGTGCTCGTCGGGACCGAGGGCAACGCGCGGGTGAGACGGGCGCTGACGGGCGGCGCCGACATCGACTACGTGCCGACGCAGGGCGACCTGCGGACCCTCTCGCGGGGACTCCAGACGCTCGGCGGACTGCTGTTCGCGGCCGGCGCCGAGCGGGTGATGCTGAACACGTGGGGCTACGACGAGTTCCGCTCGCCCGACGAGCTGGGGCGGATCGACGCGCTCGCCGCCGACCCCGACTGGATCTCGCTCGGGACCGGCCACCCGCAGGGCGGCAACGCGATCAGCCGCGACTCCTCACGCGGCGTGATCGGCCCCGACTTCCGCGTCCACGGCTACGAGAACCTCGCGGTCGTGGACGCGAGCGTCTTCCCCAGCAGCCTGACCGTCAACCCGCAGCTGACGACGATGGGCCTCGCCCACTACGCCGCCACGCGCCTGGCCCGCGGGGCCTAGGCGGTCGCGGGGACCGGCGCCTCGACGTCGGCCGGCCGCCGGTAGAGCGCGAACAGCAGG
>JAATFK010000204.1 GCA_015655225.1 Solirubrobacterales bacterium
CGCGGGCACGTTCCCCGACCACAGGTGGCGCACCTTCCTGCAGCGCTCGGCGCTCGCGCTGAAGGGGCTGACGTACGCGCCGACCGGCGCCACGATCGCGGCGCTGACGACCTCGCTGCCGGAGACGCCGGGCGGCGAGCGCAACTGGGACTACCGCTACACCTGGATGCGCGACGCGACGTTCACGCTCTGGGGGATGCACGCGCTCGGCTTCGACTGGGAGGCCGACGACTTCATGCAGTTCGTCGCCGACGTCCCCTGCAACCCCGACGGCTCGCTCCAGATCATGTACGGGATCGACGGCGAGCGGGACCTGACCGAGCAGACGCTCGACCACCTCACCGGCTACGAGGGCGCGAGCCCGGTGCGGATCGGCAACGGCGCGTTCGACCAGCGCCAGAACGACGTCTACGGCGCCGTGCTCGACTCCGTCTACCTCCACGCGCGCGCCCGCGGCCACCTGCCGCGGCGGCTCTGGCCGGTGCTGGAGGCGCAGGTCAGAAGCGCGATCGCGGCCTGGGACCAGCCCGACCAGGGGATCTGGGAGGCGCGCGGCGAGCCGCGCCACTACGTCTCCTCGAAGCTGATGTGCTGGGTCGCGCTCGACCGCGGCGCGCGGCTCGCCGAGATCCACGGCGAGAACGGGCTCGGGGCCGAATGGCAGGCGGTCGCCGACCTGATCAAGGCCGACATCCTCGAGCGCGGCGTGAGCGACGCGGGAGTCTTCCGCCAGCACTACGAGACCGACGCGCTCGACGCCTCGACGCTGCTGATTCCGCTGCTGCGCCTCCTGCCGGCCGACGACCCGCGCGTCGTCGCGACCGTCCGCGCGATCGCGACCGACCTGACCGACCAGGGCTTCGTCCTGCGCTACCGCACGGAGGAGACCGACGACGGCCTCTCGGGCGAGGAGGGGACGTTCCTGATCTGCTCCTTCTGGCTCGTCTCCGCGCTCCAGGAGATCGGCGAGCACGACGAGGCGAAGGCGCTGCTGGAGAGATTGCTCGCGCACGCCTCGCCGCTCGGGCTGTTCGCGGAGGAGCTGGAGCCGACCAGCGGCCGGCACCTCGGCAACTACCCGCAGGCGTTCACGCACCTGGCGCTGATCAACGCCGTCATGCACGTGATCGACGGGGAGCGCGACCCCGCCGCCTGAGCGACGTGCTCAGCTGCCGCCGATTCCGATCGCGGAGCAGTTCATGATGTCGGGGTCGTGGTCGAAGCCGCAGACGACCGTCAGCGCGACCGTCGGGCGCACGATCGAGCGGAAGACGTAGGTCTCGACGACGGCGCTGCTTCTCGGCGTCGCGTCCCACTCGGTCCCGCCCGCGATCTGCTGGATCGTGGTGGTCGAGCTGCGGCTCACCTCGATCTGCTCGCTGGTCGCGTTCGTGAAGGCGATGATGTTCCAGGTCGTGCCGGTTCTGGCGCTGAGGCCGAGCGGCGGATAGGTGAACAGCGCCTGGCCGCCCGGGCCGCCGCTGCCGCCCAGGATCTCGCTGGCGGGCGCGAACGCGGAGGCGGGCCGGCCACCGAGCGCGTTGGCGTTCGCCGCCGTCCCGCCGGCGGGGAGGAACGCGGAGGGGGGCAGGCCGCCGAGCGCGCTCGCGTTCACCGCCGTCCCGTTCGCCGCCAGGTAGCTGCCCGCCGGCTGGTAGCGGCCCGCCGGCTGGTAGGCCGACGGCGGCTTGCCGCCGAGCTTCGCCGCGTCGGCGACGCGGCCGAGCTTGCCGACGTTGACCTCGGTGCTCGTGAGCGAGTGCTTCTTGATCTTCGCCGCCGTCACGCTGCGCGGCTTCAGCTCGGTTCCGTTGATCAGCTTCGTCTTCGCGTAGGCACCACCGCCGCCGATCACGAGGAACAGGCAGAGCGTCGAGACGACGTTGGCGTAGCTGAGGGAGGAGCGAAGTCGCGTCCACATGGTGCGCACGCAGCGTACAACCCGCGAACCACCGCAAGGGAGCGGTGGATCGGGCTCTGCACGGCTTTCAGGTCAGGCGTGCACGAGGTCGCGGCCCGGGTCGATCGCCCAGCGGGTCGCGAGGGACCGCAACTGCTCGTCGAGCGGCCAGCGATCGGCGAGCGCCGGGCCCTCGTGCTCGGGCGTCGCGCCCTTCAGGCTCATCGACCCGAAGTTGTCGCCGAGCGCGCGCAGCTCCGCGACCTCCTCGGCGCTCAGCAGCAGCTCGCGCGGGAGGCTCGCCAGCTCGGCGCGCTTCGCCTCGACCGGCAGCGCGTCCGGGCCCGACTCCTGCAGCAGCGTCGGCACGACGCAGGCGACCTGCTCGTGCGCGAGGTTCCACTGGCAGGCGAGCTGGAGCAGCGTCAGCCCGTGACGATCGGCGATCGCGCGCATCGGCTCGATCTTCGTCAGTCCCGCCTCGATCCAGCCGGCCGGGCGGAAGGCGCGGTGGTCTCTCCCCTGCAGCTCGTGGCCGGGACGCATGTCGCCGCCGAAGAGGCCGCCGTAGTCGACCACGCGCGTGATCACCTGCACGTAGTGTCTGGCGGCGGCCGGCAGCGCCAGCTCGCCCGGCCACGGCTCGAGCGGGTTGAGGATCAGCATCGCCCAGTCGATCCGGTCGCCGAAGCGCTCGAAGCAGTCGATCACGTCGAGCGTGAAGCCGTTCGCGGGGCCGGGGGCGACGCCCAGCAGGTCGGTCAGGCCGCCGTCGCGCAGCGCCGCCATCCCGTCCCAGACGGCCTCGCTGGTGTAGCCGGTGCGGTCGGGGTTGTGCAGCATCAGCAGGTCGAAGCGGTCGGCGCCGATCCGCTCCAGGCTCGTCTCGGTCGCGCGGCGCAGGTAGTCGGCGTAGCCTCCGGGGCCGCGCAGGCGGGGGTCGGTGAAGCGGGGGAAGCCCTTCGAGCCCTCGCGCTCGCCCTCGTAGAAGTCGTGGCCGACGGCGCCGACCAGCACGTACTCGTCGCGCGGGATCCCGGCGAGCGCGCGGCCGAGCATCCGGTCGGCGTCGCCGCTGCCGTAGGCGTCGGCGGTGATGACCGTGCGGATGTCCGCGTCGGGCCGCAGGAGGGCGAGCATCCGCTCGTCGTCGACCGGCTCGCCGAAGTGCATGAAGCGGCCGCCGCTCCAGGTGCCGACGGCCGTCTGAGTGGGATGCGCCATGGTCCGTCGAGGATACGACAGACGGGCGCGGGTCAGCTGGCTGGGGGCGCCACTGCCGCCGGCGGGGCGACGACGTCGAACTCGGCCGTCAGGCCGTCGGCGAGGAGCCGGTAGTGCCCGGGCGTGAGGTTCGGGTAGACGAGCGCTCTGCCGACATAGGGCTGACCCGGCGGGACGACCAGCTCGATCGCCGGAAACGCGATCGGCGGATCAGCCACGACACCGGTCCAGACGCCGTCGACCAGCTCCTGCAACGCGTAGCCGACACCGGCGTACAGGCAGGCGCCGGCCGGGCCAGAGATCGTGTAGGTGAGCACGTCGCCCGGAGCTGCGGTCGCCCGGTCGAGCGTGAGGACGGTGGGGAACGACGGCGACGCACAGGGAGAGCCCGGCGGCAGCGGCGAGGCTGGCACCGGCGGCACGCCCACCGGCGGCGCCGGGGTGCCGTGCGCGCCCGGCACGGCGATCGCGCTGCGATACGTTCTCCCGCCCGCGCGCAGCGTCAGCGTGTAGCGGGCGCCGAGCAGGGACGGCAGCCGCATCAGGACGCGGCCGTGACGCAGGCGCCCGGTCGCCACCAGCCGCGGGCCGAAGTCGCCGGCAGCGACCTCGTCGAGCCGGAGGGTCACCACGTGGCGGCGGGCGCGTCTCGGATCGCTCGCCTTCACCCGCACGACCAGGAGCGTGCCGGCGGGGAGCGTCGTCGACGCCTTGCTGACGGGCCAGGTGACGGTGAAGCCGAGGCGCGCCAGTGCCGCCGCGTTCGGCAGCTGGTTCGCGGGCGCGGCCGCTTCCGCGACGGTCGGCGCGAGCGCGAACGCGCTCGTCAGGCCGATCAGGGCGAGGATCCGGTTCGAGAAACGCATGTGGACATCCAACCAGACGGAGCGCGGACGCGACAAGTCGCGATCACGCATCGGTAACGCCCGCTCAGCGCAGCAGCTGTCCCAGCCGCGCCTCGGCGATCGTCGCCCGCAGCGTCTCGCGCGCGCCGTGGCGCGGTCGCCAGCGCAGCACGCGCCGCGCCTTCGCCGTGTCCATCAGCACCGGCACCCGCAGCGCGTTGATCCACTGCGCGCTCTCGGGGACGAACGGCAGCCGCGCGACCGCCTCGCCGGCGAGGTCGACGGCCAGCTCCGGCACCGGGATCGCGTACCAGCCGAGGTCGTGCGCGAGGTCCCGCGCGGTCAGCGTCCCGGGGCCGGCGATGTTGTAGACGCCCGGCGTGCCGCGCCCGAGCGTCGCGGCGCGCAGCGCGGTCGCCACGTCGTCGTGGTGCACGAGCTGGAACGCGACGCCGTTGTCGGGGATCACCGGCTTCAGCACCGGCACCGACTCGAGCAGGCGCCGCACCGCCGACGGCATCCGCTCGCCCAGCTGGACGTACGGGATGCTCCCGATCAGCATCAGCGCGTCGGGGCCGGCGACGATGCACGGCCGCAGGACGTAGACGTCGGTCGCGCTGCCGGCCGTCTGCTCCGCCAGCAGCCGTTCGACGGCGGCCTTCGCGGCCGAGTACGGGTGGGACTCGGTTCCCCGCGGCGGGATGTCCTCGGTCAGCAGCGGCGGGTTGTCGTCGTGGAAGCCGTACGCCGCCACCGACGAGGTGTAGACGAGCCGCCGCACGCCCGCCCGGACGGCCGCCGAGAAGACCGTGCGGGAGCCGTCGAGGTTCACGCGCCCGCCGTCCTCGCCACCGGCCGTCATCACCGCGAACGCGAGGTGGACGACCACGTCGGCGCCCGCCACGAGCTGGTCGACCGCGTCGCGGTCGAGCACGTCGCCCTGCGTGTAGCTCGTCTTGCGCCAGCCCTCCGCCGCCGGCTCGATCGCGCGGCGGCCGAAGGCGCGCACGGCGGTCACCTCGGGCGTGCGCTCCAGCAGTCGCACGAACGCGCGGCCGAGCTCGCCGCTGGGACCGGTGACGGCGACGGTCAGGCCGTCGCGCGCGTCCGCTCCCGCCACCGGCTCAGCCGCGCCGGCGCTGGTCGTAGCCGGGCTCGCCCGGCAGCACGATCCGCGAGATCTCGCCGTCGCTCACGACGCGCGGCGTGACGGTGCGGATCTCCTGCCCGAACGCGTAGGCCAGCAGCTCGTTCGCGCTGCCGAAGCTCGACAGCTGCTCGAGGTGCTTGATCGTCGGGAAGAAGAGCTGCAGCTCGCCCGTGCGCTGCGCCTCCAGCGCCGCGGCCGGCGTGCTCCAGCGCCAGTCGACGCACTCGCCGCCGTCGACGCGGGGCTGCGCGCCGAGCGGCGCGGGCGTCAGGAAGAACCAGGTGTCGAAGCGGATCGTCACCTCCGGCGGCGTGATCCAGCGCGAGAAGGGGATCAGCTGGTCGCTGTCGACCCGCACGCCGGCTTCCTCGGCCAGCTCCCGGACGGCCGCCCAGCGGACCGCCTGCTCGCCCTCGCCGTCGGCCGGGTCGACGGCGCCGCCGGGGAAGACCCAGGCGCCGCCCATGAAGCGGGAGGCCGGGTTGCGCCGCACCAGCAGCACCTCGAGGGCGCGGTCGGCGCCGCGCAGGACGATCACGGTCGCGGCGGTGCGGGGTCGCACCGGCGGGCCGTCGTGCAGCTCGGCCCCGCGTTCTGGCTGCGCCGCCTCCATGCCCGAACCCTACCGTGCGCGGCGGACTCGGATCGAGGCGCCGCTTCGCGGTACCCTGCCCCGCCATGAGCACTAGTGAGACGATCGAGAAGTGGATCTGCGAGTCGTGCGGGTTCATCTACGACCCCGCCGACGGCGACCCGGACGGCGGGATCCCGCCGGGGACGGCCTTCGCCGACATCCCGGAGACCTGGTTCTGTCCGGTCTGCGGCGCGCGCAAGCGCGACTTCGTCCCGTACGAGGACTAGGACGAGTTTGGAGGCTCCCGCCGACGCGCCCGCGGCGGAGCGGGAGCCGGTCCTGACACCGCTGCGGCCGTCCGTGCCGCAGCGGCGCATCCAGGCGCTGGCGGCGGTCGTCGGCGCCGCCTCGCTGGGGATCGAGATCTCGGCGACCCGCCTGCTGGCGCCCTGGTTCGGCGACTCGACGCTGATCTGGGCGAACACGATCGCGACCGTCCTGGTCGCGCTCTCGGGCGGCTACTGGCTCGGCGGCCGGCTCGCCGACCGCGACCCGTCGGTCGCCGGCCTCAGCCGGCTCGTGCTCGGCGCCGCCGTCCTGCTCGCGATCGTCCCGTTCGTCGCGGGGCCGTTCCTGCGCGTCTCGGTGCACGCGCTCGACCACATCTCGGCCGGCGCGTTCGTCGGCTCGCTGCTCGCCGTGCTGGTGCTGATCGCGGCGCCGATGCTGGTGCTCGGGACGGTCGCGCCCTACGCCGTCCGGCTGGTCGTCACGTCGGTCGAGGAGGCGGGGCGCGTGACCGGCCGCCTCTACGCGATCTCGACGCTCGGCTCGCTCGCCGGCGTCTTCCTCAGCGCGCTCCTGCTGATCCCGTTCGCGGGGACGCGCCGCACGTTCCTCGTCTTCGCGCTCGCGCTCGCGCTCGTCGCGTGCGTCTCGCTGCCGCGCCTCCTGCTCGTCGTCCCGCTCGCGATCGCCGGCCTGATCGCGCTCCCGACCGGGATCGTGAAGGCCGGCGGCGGCGTCGTGATCTGGGAGCGCGAGACGCTCTACCAGTACGCCCGCGTCGTGCAGGAGCCCGACGGCCAGCGCCAGCTCCAGCTCAACGAGGGCCAGGCGGTGCACTCGGTCTACACGCCCGGCGAGTGGCTCACCGGCAACTACTGGGACGAGTTCCTGACGCTCCCGCTCGCGGCCGCCCCGCACCCGCCGGGCTCGGTCGCGATCCTCGGCGACGCGGCCGGCACGACCGCGCGCGCCTACGGCCACTACTTCCCCGACACGCGCGTCGACGGAGTCGAGCTGGACGGCGCGCTGACGAAGGTCGGCAAGCAGCTGTTCGACCTGCGCGGGCCGAACCTCCACCTGCACACCGCCGACGCGCGGCCGTACCTGCTCTCGACCTCACGCAGATGGGACGCGATCTTCGTCGACGCCTACCGGCAGCCGTACGTGCCGTTCTACCTCACGACGAAGGAGTTCTTCACGCTCGTGAGAAAGCACCTCAACCCGGGCGGGGAGGTGCTCGTCAACGTCGGGCACCCGAGCGAGTCGACGTCCCTGGAGAAGGTGCTGAGCGCGACGCTCGGGGCGGTCTTCCCGCACGTCGCGCGCGATCCGAGCGAGGACGTCAACACGATCCTGATCGCGAGCGACGCGTCGCTCTCCGCGACGAACGTGCTGACCGCGATCCCGGCGCTGCCGAGGCCGCTGTTGCCGGTCGCGCTCGCGACCGCGCGCCGGATCGCGCCGGCGCTGAGAGGGGGCGAGGTCTACACCGACGACCGCGCCCCCGTCGAGTGGCTGATCGACGGCTCGATCCTGCAGGTCGCGGCCGACGGCAGACGCTGAGTTGAGCTGAGCGCCGCCGCCGGCCGCGCGGCCGGGGCCGGGTCGCTACTTCGCGGCGGAGGCGATGTGGAAGGTCGTCGTGTCGGGCTTGGCGCCCTTGACCTTCGGCGTCGCGGTGAGGATGTAGGAGCCGGGCGCGAGCGTGTGACCGTGCCAGTTCTTCAGCGCGGTCGTGTTGGCACCGTCGATTCCGGTGACGGGGACGGAGCCGGCGACCGTCGTCGTGCTGACGCAGGCCTTGCCCTTCTTCTTGGCGGACTTCGCGCTCTTCGCTCTGCTCGTCTTGGCGGACTTCGCGGTCGTCTTCGGGACGACGCAGCGGCTGCCGGAGGTGACGCCGTTGGCCTCGGCCTGGAGCGTCAGCGTGACGCGGCCGGCCTGGTCGAGCTTGAAGGTGATTCTGAGGCCGTGGTGCTTGACGACCTTCGCGTGCAGACCGGTCAGGCGCGGGACCGCGTTCACCGTCGTGGTGGGATCGCTGTCGTCGTCGCCGGAGTCGTCGCAGACGACCACGCCGTCGTCGTCGCTGTCCGTCGTGTCGCCGGAGTCGGTCGTGTCGCCGCTGTCGTCGCAGAGGTCGCCGCCGTCGTCGTCGCCGGAGGAGGGGTCGCTGCTGCTGGAGACGTCGTCGCCGCTGGGGTCGACCGTCGTGTCGTCGCCGCTCGGGTCGACCGTCGTGTCGTCCCCGCTCGGATCGGAGACGTAGTCGTCGCCGCTGGGGTCCTCGACCGTGCCGTCGGGGTCGATCGTGTCGTCGCCGCTGGGGTCGATCGTCGTGTCGTCGCCGCTCGGATCGCTCGTGTAGTCGTCGCCGCTCGGGTCCGTCGTGTAGTCGTCCCCGCTGGGGTCGGTGACGGCGCCGGCGCTGCTGGCGTCGGCAGCGGACGCCACCGGGGCGTGGCGCGTCACGGTGCCAGCGGAGGCCGGCACGGCGGCGAGCGCCGAGACGAGGCCGGCGGCGAGCAGGGCGGCGGGGACGCGCAGGCGGACGTGGCGCCGCGGGGACGGTGTCAAGGGCACGGGAACGCTCCTCGGGGGTGTCGAGGTGGAGGACGGAGGGGGGAGGGGGCCGGCGACGAGAGGGGATCGGCCCCCGTCCTGACCACCATCGGCGGGTGGCGGCCACGGCTTGAAGGCAGTGGCCACCGGCTGGACGCGCAGGTCGGTGCGCTGACCAGCGCGCGAGCGGGCTTCTGCCCTGCTCTTAGCAGCGCTTCAGCTTCGGGAGCGATGGTGCAGCGATGCGGATTCTCGTCGTCGACGACGAGCCGGCGGTGCGCACCGCGCTCGAACGGGCTCTGCGACTCGACGGCTACGACGTCGAGCTCGCCTCGGATGGACGCCAGGCGCTCGACGCGCTGGCGGCCTCGGCGCCCGACGCCGTCGTGCTCGACGTGCTGATGCCGGAGATCGACGGGATCGAGGTCTGCCGCCGCCTGCGCGACGCCGGCGACCGCACGCCGGTGCTGATGCTGACGGCGCGCGACCGCGTGCGCGACCGCGTCTCCGGCCTCGACGCCGGCGCCGACGACTACCTCGTCAAGCCGTTCGCGCTGGAGGAGCTGACCGCGCGGCTGCGCGCGCTGCTGCGGCGCACCGGCCACGAGCAGCGCGAGCAGCTGCGCTTCGCCGACCTGACGCTCGACCCGGTCGCGCACGAGGTGACGCGCGGCGGGCGCGAGATCGAGCTGACGCGGACCGAGTTCCTGTTGCTGGAGCTGTTCCTGCGTCATCCTCGTCAGGTGCTGACGCGCAGCGCCATCTTCGAGCACGTGTGGGGCTTCGACTTCGGGGCGACCTCGAACTCGCTCGAGGTCTACGTCGGCTACCTGCGCCGCAAGACGGAGGCGGAGGGCGAGGCGCGCCTGATCCACACGCTCCGCGGCGTCGGCTACGTCCTGCGCGAGCGATGACGCTCCGGCGCCGACTCGTGCTGCTGGCGGCCGCCGCGGTGGCGATCGCGATCGTGCTCGCGTCGACCGCCGTCTACGTGGTCGTGCGCGCCGAGCTGCGCGGCGGGATCGACAACGACCTGCGCGCGAGCGTCCCGCCGCACCTCGACATGCGCGGCGCCCCCGGCACCGCGGGAGCGACGGCGCGCACGCTCGGCGCGCTGCGCCTGCGCGGGCTGCGCGTGCCGCCCGGCCCGAGAGACCCGCTCGGCTTCCAGACGACCTACCACACGCTCGTGGACGCGACCGGCGCGGTGCAGTTCCCGGCCGACGACAGAACGCCGCTGCCGGTGACGGCGGAGACGCGCGCGGTGGCGGCCGGCACGCACGGGGCCTTCTTCGCCGACACGACGATCAGAGGGGCGCCGGTGCGCGTCTACACGAAGCGGGTCGCCGGCACCCACTTCGCCGTGCAGTCGGCGCGCTCGCTGGAGGAGGTCGACCGGACGCTCGACCGGCTGCTGCTCGTCCTCGCGCTCGTCAGCGTCGGCGGGATCGCGCTCGCGGCGGCGCTCGGCTGGCTGATCTCGCGGACCGCGCTGGGACCGGTCGCGCACCTCACCGACGCCGCCGAGCACGTCGCCGAGACGACCGACCTGAGCCGCCGGATCGAGATCACGAGCGACGACGAGCTGGGGCGCCTCGCGCGCAGCTTCAACCTGATGCTGGCGGCGCTGGAGGCCTCCGTCGGGCGCCAGCGCCAGCTCGTCGCGGACGCCTCGCACGAGCTGCGCACGCCGCTCACGAGCGTGCGGACCAACATCGAGGTGCTGGCGCGCGACGGCGTGCTCTCGGAGGAGGAGCGCGGCCGCGTGTTCACCGACGTCGTGACGCAGCTCGACGAGCTGAGCGCGCTCGTCGGCGACCTCGTCGAGCTGGCGCGCGAGGAGGAGCGCGACGACGACGCCGAGGAGCTGCGCTTCGACGTGCTCGTCGCGGAGGCGGTCGAGCGCGCCGCCCGCCGCCCGCACGCGCCGCTGTTCGCGACCTCGATGGTGCCCTGGGTCGTGCGCGGCGTGCCGGCGCGCCTCGACCGCGCGGTTGCGAACCTGCTCGACAACGCGAGCAAGTGGAGCCCGCCGGGCGCGACCGTCGAGGTCGAGCTGACGCGCGCCGGCGACCTGACGGTCCGCGACCACGGCCCCGGAATCGCGCCGGAGGACCTGCAGAACGTGTTCGAGCGCTTCTACCGCGCGCCGAGCGCGCGCGGCATGCCGGGCTCCGGCCTCGGCCTCGCGATCGTCCGTCAGGCGGCGGAGCTGCACGGCGGCCGCGTCGCGGCGGAGGCGGCGCCGGGCGGCGGCGCGCTCCTACGGCTGACGCTCCCGGGCGAGCTGGCCGCGGTCGACTCGTCGGAGGGCGTCGCCCTGCGCGAGGCCGACTCGCGGGTGCTCATCCGCTGAGGGTGCCGGACGCCGGAAGAACGCTGCGCACCGCGCGCTTGACGACCGCGTCGGTCGCGCGGCGCCGCGACCAGCGGTGGCCGGTGCGCAGGTGGCGGTAGGTCCAGCCGACGAGGTTGAAGAGGACCGTAGCGGTCTCCTCCGGCTCGTCGGGATCGAGCGTGCCGTCGGCGGCGCCGTCGCGCAGGACTGCGGCGATCGGGTCGGTGAAGACCGGCCGGTTGAGCGCCTCGGTCCCCGGCTCGTGGAAGACCGCGTCGCGGCCGGGCGCGTCGAGCGCCGCCATCAGCGCGAGGTTGCGCTCGGTCACCGCGCAGAGGCCGCGCAGCGCGACGGTCAGCCGCTCGCGGCCGCTGCCCTCAGCCGTGAGGGCCGGCCAGAGGGCGCGGCGGTAGTCGTCCTCCAGCAGGTCGGCGAGGGCGCCGAGCACGTCGTCGCGGCCGATTCCGCGGCGATGCAGCGTCATCCGCGAGACGCCGAGGGCGGTCGCGAGGGCGTCCATCGTGAGGGCGTCCCAGCCGTGCTCCTCGATCACCGCGCGGGCGGCGACGAGGGCGGAGGGGGAGAACGCTGGGCGCTCTGCGGGGCCGGCGGTCATGCCGCCCCCTGGGAGAATGCGCAGCGTTCTCCCGACCGATCGCGACAGTGATCGGCCTTCACCAGGCCGCTCCCGCCCGCGCCAGCCACCGCCCGTCGAGGCGGTCGACGCGCACCGGCGTGTCGAAGCAGGTCGACAGGGCCGCGCTCTCGATCACCGCGTCGGCCGGCCCGGAGGCGACGACGACTCCGTCGCGCAGCAGCAGCGCGTGCGTGGTCGTCGGCGGCAGCTCCTCGACGTGGTGCGTGACGGTGACGGTCGCGGCCTCCGGCTCCTCCGCTGCGATCGAGGCGACGGCCGCCAGCAGCGCCTCGCGGCCGGGCAGGTCGAGGCCGGTCGTCGGCTCGTCGAGCAGCAGCAGCGGCGGGCGGCGCATCAGCGCGCGGGCCAGCAGCAGCCGCTGCCGCTCGCCCTGCGAGCAGGAGTCGAAGGTGCGGGTCGCCAGCTCGCCGCAGCCGAAGCGCTCCAGCAGCTCGGCGGCGCGCCGGCGGTCGTCCTCGCCGAGCGCCTGGCGGCGCAGCGCGATCGTCGCGCTGGCCCCGGTCAGGACGACCTCCAGGGCGGTCAGGCGCCCCGAGACGGCGCGGGCGGTGCGGGCCTCGACATGGCCGATCCGCTTGCGCAGCTCGCGCAGGTCGACGCCGCCGATCCGCTCGCCGAGCACCTCGGCGGAGCCGGAGCTGGGGTGGGTCATGGCGGCGGCGATCGAGACGAGCGTCGACTTGCCGGCGCCGTTGGCGCCGAGCACGGCCCACTGCTCGCCCGCGCGGACGGTCCAGTCGACGTCGCGCAGGAGAAAGCGCTCGCGCTGCGCCTCGGCGTCCCAGCGCCACAGCGAGACGCCGGTCAGTCGCAGCGCGACGTGGGTCCCGGGGTCGGCGCCGTCGGTCGTCGGGGAGCTGCAGGGGATCGCGGTCACCGCGACGATGATACAGCGACGTAACGCACGGTGACGGCCGTGTCACCGCTCCCTTAGACGCCGCTTAGCTTTCGCTGATCTGGCGCTCACCCACGGATGAGTGGATGCATGCCACGGGGCGGACCGATGGCCGAAGGGCGGTCGCCCGCTCCGTCCAACTTCCCCCAGCTCGTCGCGGCGGCGCACCGAGGCGCCGCCGCCCCGCCTACGCGACCGCGCGCTCGAACGCCCCGGTCGACTCGGCGTCGAAGATGCCGGCCGGCAGCGGCTCCTCGCGCTCGCGCGGCGGGCGGCTCTCCCGCCGTCCGCGCGACGGCTCGGCCGGGCGCGGCGCCCACGCGTCCTCCTGCTCCGGCTCGTCGTCGAATGCCGGCTCCTAGGACGCGACCAGCTCCTCCGGCCGCAGCCCGGCGCCGCGCACCGCGATCGAGAGCGCCGACGCGGCGTCGCGCAGCTCGTCCTTGCTGTGCGAGGCGATCGCCGCGAGCCGCAGCCGCGAACTGCCGGCCGGCACCGCCGGCGGCCGCAGCGCCTGCGCGAAGACGCCCCGTTCGAGCGCCCGCTCGCAGACCCGCTGCGCCTGCTCGGCGCCGTCGAAGTCGAGCGCGACGATCGGCATCGTGCCGGGGGCGACCTCGAAGCCCTGGCGCCGCAGCTCGCTGCGCAGCAGCGCCGCGTTCGCCTGCAGCTTGTCGACGCGACGCGGCTGCTCCTCCAGCAGCGAGAGCGCCGCGAGCGCCCCCGCGACGGCCGGCGGCGGCGGCGCGGTCGAGTAGACGAGCGAGCGCGAGGCGTGGAGCAGGTACTTCGCCATCCCCGCGTCGCAGGCGACGTACGCCCCGTACGCGCCGAGTGCCTTGCCGAGCGTCCCGACGATCACGTCGACGCCGTCCTCGACGCCCGCGTCGGCGACCGCTCCCCGTCCACGCGGTCCGAGCACGCCGATCCCGTGCGCCTCGTCGACGACCAGCCGCACGTCGTAGCCGTGGGCCAGCTCGGTCAGGTCCGCGAGCGGCGCCACGTCGCCGTTGCCGGCGAAGACGCCGTCGGTCACGATCAGCGCGCCGCGGCCCTCGGCCTCGCGCAGTCCCCATTCGAGGTGCTCCACGTCGCCGTGGCGGTAGACGAAGACGTCGGCGTGCGAGAGCCGGCAGCCGTCCACGACGGAGGGGTGGTTCTGCTCGTCGGAGAAGACCACGTCGCCGCGTCGTGCGAGCGCGCCGATCACGCCGAGGCTCGCGAGGTAGCCGGAGCCGAACAGGAGCGCCGCCTGGCGCCGCTGGAAGGCGGCA
>JAATFK010000435.1 GCA_015655225.1 Solirubrobacterales bacterium
CGTCAAGATCGTCGTCCATGACTCCCCTGCGCGGCATCTTCCTTCCCGCCTTCGACGAGCTTGCCGACGCGCGCGTGCTCGCGGGCCTCGCGGCCGCCGCCGAGCGCGCCGGCTGGGACGGGATCTTCCTGTGGGATCACGTGCAGTACGCCGAGCCGGTGGGACCGATCGCCGACCCGTGGACGTGCCTCGCGGCGATCGCGCTGGCGACGACGACGATCCGGCTCGGCGCGCTCGTCACCCCGCTCGCGCGCCGGCGTCCGTGGGTCCTCGCGCGCCAGGCGGTGACGCTCGACCGGCTCTCCGGCGGCCGCCTCGTGCTCGGCTTCGGCGTCGGCGGCGGTGGCGTCGAGTGGGCGGAGTTCGGCGAGGCGACCGAGCCGCGCACGCGCGCGGACCTGCTCGACGAAGGCCTCGAGCTGCTGGAGGAGCTGCTGTCGGGCCGGCCCGTCGCGCACGCGGGACCGCACTACGACGTCCGCGCCCGGCCCTTCCTCCCGCTCCCCGTCCAGCGCCCGCGGATCCCGGTGTGGATCGGCGGACGCTGGCCGAACGGCGGTCCGATCCGGCGCGCCGCCCGCTGGGACGGATTCTTCCCGATCGGGCTCGGCCCCGAGGACGTCCCGGAGCTGCGCCGGCGCGTGGACGAGGCGCGGGAGCAGCACGAGGCGCCGTTCGAGCTCGTGGCCCGGGTCGCGCCCGGCGACCCGCTCGCGCCCTGGCTGGAGGCGGACCTCACCTGGCTGCTCACCGACCTCGGCCCTTCGCCGCTTCCCGGCGGCGGCTACGCCCCGACCGTCGGGCTCGCCGAGGCGCGCGCGATCATCGCAGCGCGCTGAAGAACTCGGCGACGTCCTCGGCGAGCAGCGCCGGCTCCTCGTAGGCGGCGAAGTGACCGCCGCGCGGGAAGCGGCGGTAGCGGACCACGTGGTGGATGCGCTCGGCCCACGCGCGCGGCGGCAGGACGAGGTCGTGGGGGAAGACCGCCACGGCGGTCGGCACGTCGCCGGTCGTGCCCGGCGCGGCAGGGCGCGCGAGGTGGTCGTGGTAGGGGCGAAACGACGACGCGATCGTGTTCGTCAGCCAGTAGAGCGACGCCCACGTGAGGATCTCGTCCTCGTCGAAGCGCGTGAAGACGTCGCCGCCGCAGTCGCTCCAGCCGCGCAGCTTCTCGACCACCCAGGCGAGCCAGCCGGCCGGCGAGTCGGCGAGCCCGTAGGCGAGCGTGAGCGGCTTGGTCTGCTGCTGGTGGAGGTAGGCGCCCTCGCTGCTCGACCAGCTCGCGCGCTGCTCGAGGAACGCGGCCTCCTCGTCGCTGAGCGGCGGATTCGCGGTGTCGGGCGGCTCGCCGACGGCGAGCAGATGGATGCCGGCGAGGGCGTCGCCGTGGCGCCGCGCGAGACGGGCGGTGATCCCCGCACCGAGGTCTCCCCCGTGCGCTCCATAGCGGGCGTAGCCGAGGACGCCGGTCATCAGGCGGTGCCACAGCTCGGGGGTCGACCAGTCGTCCGTCAGCTCGGGACGCTGCGCCGAGAAGCCGAACCCGGGCAGCGACGGGACGACCACGTCGAACGACGCGCGGCCCGCCTCGCCGTGGCGCGACGGCGACGCCAGCCGCTCGGCGAGCGCGGTCAGCTCGAGGAAGGAGCCGGGCCAGCCGTGGCTCAGCAGGAGCGGCAGCGCCCCGTCCTCCTCCGCCCGGAAGTGGAGGAAGTGGACCGGCGCGCCGTCGAGGTCCACGACAAAGTGCGGCAGCTCGTTGAGGGCGGCCTCGCGCGCGCGCCAGTCGTAGCCGTCGCCCCAGCGGTCGAGCAGCCGCCGCAGCACGTCCGTGTCGGTGCCGACCGCCCAGCCGTCGTCCGGCGTCGGCGCGGGCCACCGCGTCGCGCGGACGCGAGCGCGCAGGTCTTTGAGGGCCGCGTCGGGGATCTGGACCGTGAACGGGCGGGGCGTCGGCGTCATCGGGAGATCATCCCGCCGGCGAAGGACGGCTGCCGCGCCGGCCCGGCCCGTCAGGGCAGGCTCGGCGCGGGCTGCGGCAGGGGGTTGGCGCCCTCGGGGCGGAGTCCGTCGAAGATGATCGCGAGGTAGCGCTTCCACAGGCCGGGGGTCGGATCCGACAGGTTCTCGATCACGTGCACGGGCGCGCACATCAGCAGGAAGACGTCGGCGACGGTGACGTCGGAGCGGATCGCGCCCGCGTCGCGAGCCCGGTCGACGAGCACTCCGAGGCAGGCGAGCAGCTCGTCGCGGACCGCGGTGACCCGTGCGTCGTCCTCGCTCGCCGACTGCAGGAACGTCAGGTCGTGCTGCTGGCGCTGGTCGGCGGCGACGGTCAGGAACTCGAGCAGCGCGGCGCCCGGATCCGGCGCGTCCGCCTGCCGCCGGGCGACGGACGTGAGCGTCGCGAGGTGTCCGACGACGATCGACGCGATCAGGTCCTCCTTCGTCGCGAAGTGGCGGAAGACGGTGCCCTTCGCGACGCCGGCGCGGCGGGCGATGTCGGCGACCGAGGCGGAGATGCCCCGCTCGGCGAACTCGTCCTCGGCCGCGGCCAGCAGCAGCTCGCGGTTGCGAGCTGCGTCCACGCGCAGGGGGCGAACAGGTGACATCACGTCACAGGCTACCAAGTTGACCGAGTGGTCATCTTGTTTGCTACGGTCGTCCACATCAACATGACCAACCGGTCATGTTCCACGGACCACCCTGGAGGACACATGAACCTGCAAGGCGCCACCGCCCTCGTCACCGGCACGAACCGCGGCATCGGCCATCACTTCGCCGTCCAGCTGCTCGAACGCGGCGCGAAGGTCTACGCGACCGCGCGTCGGCCCGAGCTGGTCGACGTCCCCGGCGCCGAAGTCCTGCGCCTCGACATCACCGACCAGGCGTCGGTCGACGCGGCCGCCCAGCTCGCCGGCGACGTCGACCTCCTGATCAACAACGCCGCGAGCACCGCCGGCGGGAACCTCGTGACCGGCGACCTCGACGCGATCCGGATGGTGATGGAGTCGAACTACTACGGCGCCCTCACGACGATCCGCGCGTTCGCCCCGATCCTCGCGCGCAACGGCGGCGGCGCGATCCTCAACGTCCTCTCGGCGGCGGCGTGGACGACCGTCGACGGCAACACCGCCTACGCCGCCGCCAAGTCCGCCGAGTGGGGACTGACGAACGGCGTGCGGGTCGAGCTGGCCGACCAGGGGACGCTCGTCTCCGCCCTCGTGCCCGGGCTGATCGGCACCCAGACGCTGCTCGACTACGCCGCGAACGCCGGCGTCGAGCTGCCCGACGACGTCGTGACCGACCCCGCCGACCTCGTGCGGCTGGCCCTCGACGGGCTCGAGGCCGACGAGATCGAGATCCTCGACCGCACCGGCGCCGACGCGAAGGCGACCCTCTCCGGTCCCCCGCGCGCCTTCACCTGGTGAGCGCGCCGGCGCGAGACTTGATGCGAACGTGTGTTCGCATTAGGATGACCGCCGATGCCCGATCAAGGTCCGCACCACGGTCGACGCCGCCACCACGAGGAGGTCCCCTACCCCGTGTTCCGCGCGGCGCTCGACAGCGGCAACCTGGGCCGGATCCGGCAGCTCGCCGCCCGCACGGGGACGGTGACGCTCAGCGACGCGCTGCGCATCTGCCTGCTGATCCGCGACGAGGATCCCGACCGCTACGGAAGAGCCGCGCTGCGCTGGCTCAGCCGCTTCGCGACCGAGGCGCCCGACGCGACTGACGAGGAGCTGCACTCCGCGGCGGTCGCGCTCGAAGCGCTCCCCGACCATCCCGACGAGGCGATGGAGCACCTCGCCGACCTGTGCCGGCGACACCGCGTCGCGTGAGCGCTGATGCCCGCTCGGTCACGCCTCCGTGCCGTCGTCGTCGAACGCGAGCGAGGAGGAGAGCTCGCGGTAGGCATCGGTCTCCTGCCGGAGCGTGGCGACGTGCTGCTCGGCGGTGGCGACCGCGTCGGCCCCGGCGATGAAGCGGCGGGGCGGCGGGTCCTCGCCGACGACGGTCAGCAGCGCCCGCGCGAGCTTGGCGGGATCGCCGCCCTGCTTGCCGTCGCTCCCCTCCCAGAACGCGCGCTGAGCGGCGTTGCGCTCGGCGTAGTCCTCGATCGACGGGATCGCGTAGTGGGCCGACTCTCTCGTCAGCAGCTCGGTGCGGAAGAAGCCGGGGTTGACGATCGTCGTGTGGATCCCGAACGGCGCGATCTCGGCAGCGAGCGCCCCCATGAAGCCCTCGACGCCGTGCTTGGCCGCGCCGTAGGCGACGCAGTATTCGTAGCCGGCGAGGCCGGCGGTCGAGGAGATCGTCACGACGTGGCCGGCACGCTGCCTGCGCATCGTCGGCAGCACCGCGCGGGTGACGTTCATCGGGCCGATCAGGGTCGTCGCGAGCTGCCGGTCGATCTGCTCGGGCGTCAGCTCCTCGAAGAAGCCGGCCTCGAAGCTGGCGGCGTTGTTGACGAGCACGTCGATCGCGGCGAAGCGCTCGACGGTCGCCGCGACCGCCGCCTGCGCGTCCCCCGCGCTGGTCACGTCGAGTCTTAGGACCAGCAGGTGGTCGGAGGCGGGAAGGGCGCCGGCGACGGCCTCGGGGTCGCGGCCGGTGGCGACGACGTCATGGCCGGCGTCGAGCGCGGCGGTGACGAAGTCGGCGCCCATGCCGCGCCCGGCTCCGGTGATGAACCATGTTCTGTTGGTAGGCATGATGCGAGTGAACCACCGCTCTCCGGCAGCTGAGAGACCCTGATCTGACAGACACCACCAGGGTCCCCCAGCCACCTCCGAGCGCCGCTACGCTGGCTCGGTGGAGCCGAAGAGCGAGATCCGCGAGTTCCTCACCTCCCGCCGCGCGCGCATCACCCCGGAGCAGGCCGGCCTCGTCTCCTATGGCACGCGTCGCGTGCCGGGACTACGCCGCGAGGAGGTCGCGGTCCTCGCGGGCGTCAGCACCCCGTACTACACGCGGCTCGAGCGCGGTGAGATCAGCGGCGCCTCCGAGGGCGTGCTGCACGCGCTCGCCGGAGCGCTCGCGCTCGACGACGCCGAGCGCGCCCACCTCTTCGACCTCGCACGCGCCGCGCAGCCGACCGTCCCCCAGCCGCGCCGGCGCCAGCCGAAGCAGCGCGTCCGGCCCGAGGTGCAATGGAGCCTCGACGCGATCACCGGCGCCGCCGCGGTCGTCGGCAACGACCGGCTCGACCTCCTCGCCGCCAACCAGCTCGGCTGCGCTCTCTTCTCCGAGCTGTGCGACACGCCGGCCCGGCCGCCGAACCACGCTCGCTTCATCTTCCTCGACCCGCGCGCCGACGCGTTCTGTCCCGACTGGGACCGCGCCGCCACGGAGACGGTCGCGATCCTGCGCGCGGCCGCCGGGCGCAACCCGTACGACCGCGACCTCTCGGATCTCGTCGGCCAGCTCGCCACGCAGAGCGA
>JAATFK010000550.1 GCA_015655225.1 Solirubrobacterales bacterium
GCTCGGCCTCGTCCTCGGTGGCGCGGTGAAGAGCCACGGCACCGCCAAGGTGGCCGGTAAGGAGGTGAAGCTGGGCGACTACTACGGCAAGCGCTCCCTCACCGCCGGCGAGACGGTCCTCGAGGTCAGTCCCTCGACCTCGAGGACCGTCTCGCCGGGGCGAGATCGTCGGCGTCGCCGGCCTCGTCGGCTCCGGCAAGGCCGAGCTGGGCCTCGCGCTCGGCGGGGCGATCCCCAGCTCCGGCAGCGCGAAGGTGCTCGGCCACACGGTCGACCTCTCGAATCCCCGCGCCGCGATCGCCGGCGGGATCGGCTTCGTGCCCGACGACCGCAAGCGCTCGGCGCTGCTGCCGACGCGCAGCGTGGCGGAGAACTTCTCCGTCGCCTGGGCCGGCCAGCTGACGCGGCGTGGAATCCTCGACATCCGCGCCGAGCGCCGCCGCGTGCGCGAGGCGATCGAGCGCTACGGCGTCGTCACCGCCTCGCCGCAGAGCCGCATCACGACCCTCTCCGGCGGCAACCAGCAGAAGGTCGTGCTCGGGCGCGTGTTCGCGCGCGGGCTCGACGTCTACGTGCTGAGCGAGCCGACGCGCGGGATCGACATCGGCGCCAAGAGCGAGATCTACCGGCTGATGCAGGAGCTGGCGGCGCAGGGGGCGGGGATCGTGATCATCTCGTCCGAGCTGCCGGAGCTGCTCGGGATCGCCGATCGGATCGTCGTCTTCCATCGCGGCGAGATCCGCGGCGAGTTCGACGCGAAGGGCCTCGAGGAGGAGGCCGTCGCGCACGTCGCGATCACCGGCGTGCCCATGGAGCAAGCAGCAGCATGACCACCCTCGGACGGAGACCCTCGTGACCAGCGACTCACCTGCGACGCCTGTCGCTGACCCCACCGCCGACGTGCCCACGACCCGCGCGGCCGCACCGCCGCAGCCGCTCTGGCGGCGGCTGTCGCTCGGCCGCTACACCGGCGTCGTGGTGGCGTTGATCGCGGTCTGCGTCTACCTCTCGATCACGCAGGACGTGTTCCTGACGTGGGACAACTTCACCAACATCGTGAAGGCCAACAGCGTGATCTTCGTGCTCGCGATCGGCGCGACGTTCGTGATCATCTCGGCCGGCCTCGACCTCTCGACCGCGTCGGCGACGACCGCCAGCGCGATGATCCTCGGCCTGACCCTCCAGGGTGGCTGGGGGATCGTGCCGTCGTTGATCGTGACACTGCTGTTCGGCGTCTTCCTCGGCTTCCTCAACGGCGTGACGATCACGCGGCTGAAGATCTCGTTCCTGGTCGTGACGCTGGGGACGCTGTCGATCTACCAGAGCTTCGCGCTCGTCGTCTACGGCGGCACCTCGATCACGGTCTTCGGCAGACCGGGCTTCAACACGATCGGCGACTTCGTCAACCACGGCATCGGGCCGTTCCCGATCCTGATGGTGTTCGACGTGATCCTGCTGCTGCTCGCCGGCGGCGTGCTGCGCTACACCGGCTTCGGCCGCGCGCTGTTCGCGGTCGGCTCGAACCCGGAGGCGGCGCGGCTCAACGGCATCAACGTCGGCCGCGTCGTCCTGATCGCCTACGTCCTCGCCGGCCTCGCCGCCGGCCTCGCGAGCGTGATCCAGGTCGGCCGGCTGACGAGCGCGTCCTCGACCTCGGACCCGACGCTGCTGCTGACGGTCCTCGCCGCCGTGCTGATCGGCGGCACCGCCTACACCGGCGGGGAGGGCGGCGTCTTCGGCACGCTGATCGGCGTCCTCTTCCTCGGCGTGATCCAGAACGGGCTCACGCTGACGAACGTCTCGACCTTCTGGCAGGGAACCGTCAGCGGCGTGATCCTCGTCGCCGCGGTCGGCCTCGGCGTGCTGCGCGACCGCGGCTTCAGCATGCGGCTGAGACGCACGGCCGTCGCCCCGTCGAGATTGCCAGAGCCACCCGGTCAGGCGGGCGCGCCCGCCTAGCGGCACGCGCCCCGGCCGCCGTCGCACCGCGGCCGTCCCCACCCAGCTTCGCCATCACCTCCGCGCCCGATCCCGGCGGGCGGGGAGCCCTCGCACCCCGATCGCCGTTTTCCTGAGGAGGAACAGCAGTGAACAAGAAGCTTCCCGTCCTCGCCGTGACGGTCGCCGCCGCGTTCGGCGTCGCCGCCTGCGGCAGCTCCAGCAGCGACAACAGCAGCAGCAGCGGGTCGAGCAGCGCGTCGACCTCCAGCAGCGACGGTGCCAGCACGACCGCCGCGAAGACGAGCGACCCGCAGAGAGTCGCCTACTCGAGCCCGGTCGCCGCGCAGCCGGGCCAGCAGGACATCGCGTTCGGCTTCGGCGCCGCCGCGAAGGGCCTCGGCTGGTCCTCGTCGGTCCTGGACGCGAACCTCTCGGCCGACAGACAGGTCTCCGACATCGCGACGATGCTGACCCAGAAGGACACCGGGATCGCGAGCTGGACGCTCGACCCGGGCGCCGCCGCCGGCGCCTACGGCCAGGCGAGAGCCGCGAACGTCCCCGTGATCGGCGTCAACTCGACGGGCACGGGCGTCACCGCGACGGTGTGGTGGCAGCTCAACAGATGCACCTCCGACGGTCCTGTCGCGCAGACCGCCCAGTACATCGCGAGAGCGAGACCGGGCGCCAGAGTGATCGTCATCGGCGGCCCGCCCGTGCCCTCGATTCAGGCGTACGTGACGTGCTTCAGAGCGGCCGCCAGAACCGCCGGCCTGAACATCGTCAACGAGACCGACAACACGAGAGACACCTCGGCGGCGGCGCAGCCGATCGCGTCGGACCTGCTGACGAGAAACCCGGACGTGGACGCGATCTGGAGCTACAACGACGCCTCCGCGATCGGCGTCTCGGCGGCTGTCACGGCGGCGAACAAGACGGTCTACACCGACTCCAGAAGAAGCGGCATCATCGTCACCGGCCAGAACGGCGACGCGGACGCGATCGCGGCCGTCAGATCGGGCCGCCTGACCGGCACGTGGGACACCGACCCGGTCGCGACCGGCTGGGCCGTCATCAGACTGATGAGCGACTACATCGGCGCGAACAGAATGAGCAACCCGCCGAGAGAGCTGGTCGTCAGATCTGACTTCTGGACGAGCTCGAACATCGACAGATACGTGGCGCCGCGCTCGCGTCAGTTCACGCTCGACAACCTGCCGCTCGTCAACTAGCGACGCGGCTGACCCGGCGGCGCACCCGATCGGACGGGCGGGAACCCGATGATCCCGCCCGTCCGGCGCTGCCGGGTCTTGCGCTCGCGCCCGAGGAGGCTTCGATGAGCAGCTACCTGACGACCGCCGACGGGGTGCGGCTACGCTACCGCGACGTCGGCACCGGCCCGAGCCCGGTCCTGCTCGTCCACGGCTGGAAGGGCTCCCACCGGCTGTGGGACAAGACGGTCCTGTCGCTGCGCGCGCGGGGACGGCGCGTGGTCGCGTACGACCTGCGGGGGATGGGGGAGTCCGACAAGCCCGGCTCCGGCTACGACTTCGAGCGGATGGCCTCCGACGTGGGGACCGTGATCGACCAGCTGGAGCTGGAGGACGTGACGCTCGTCGGCTGGTCGATGGGCTGCACCGTCGCGCTCAGCTACCTGCACGGCGGCGGCGCGAAGGTCGGCCGGCTCGTGCTGCTGAACGGACCGCTGCGGCTGACGCAGGCACCCGACTTCCCCCACGCGATGCCCGCCGCGCAGTTCGACGGCTACATCGCGGACCTGGTGGCGCGCTGGCCCGCGAGCGAGGAGGAGTTCCAGCGCGCGACGCTGCTGGAGGAGTCCCAGCCGCTGGTCGACCTGCTCTACGGGATCGCGCTGCAGACGCCGCTGGACGTGGCGGTCGCGATCGTCCGCGCGCAGGCGCTGCTCGACCTGCGCGGGGTCGTGGAGACGCTGCGGGTCCCGGTGCTGGCGGCGTACAGCGACCACGACCCCTATTACCCGACCTCGCTCGCCGACTGGATCGCCGAGCACGCGCCCGACGGCCAGCGGGCGGAGCTGCACGCCAGCGCGCACGCGACGCCGTTGGAGGAGCCCGAGGCCCTGGCCGACGCGATCGAGCGCTTCGCCGCCTCGCGGCCGGGGCGCGGCGCCAGCGCGACCACCGGTGGGGCCTCCGCCGCCGGCCCCGCCGGCGACGCCTCCTAAAAGGTCACTTTATTTATTCGTTGACACCGTGACCTGACGTGAGGACACTGCCGCGATGGCATCCATGAGCGAAGCGAACCACGGTCCCGTCGTCGGCTGGGTCGGCCTCGGCGAGATGGGCCTCCCGATGGCCGGCAACCTCGTCGCCGCCGGCCACGCCGTCGTCGGCTACGACATGGACCCCGCGAGAGTCGCGGCGGCCGCCGAGCGAGGGGTGCAGGAGGCGGCCTCGCTGGCCGCGCTCGTCGCCCGCGCCGACGTGCTCGTCACGATGCTGCGCACCGGCGCGCAGACGGAGGCGCTGCTGCTCGGCGACGACGGCCTCGCCGCGCTCGGCGCCTCCGGCGACGTGATCGTGATGAGCACGATGGAGCCGATCTCGATGCGCTCCCTCGCGGCGACCGCCGCCACGCGCGGCCTGACCGTCCTCGACGTCCCCGTCAGCGGCGGCGTGCGCGGCGCCGAGGCGGCGACGCTCTCGATCATGGCCTCCGGCCCGGCCGACGGCCTCACGCGGGTTCGCCCGCTGCTCGAGGTCCTCGGCGCGCGGGTGCACGTCCTCGGCGACGAGGCCGGCATGAGCCAGGCGGCGAAGCTCGCCAACCAGGTGATGATGGCCGTCGCGATCGCGGGCACCTACGAGGCGCTCGCGCTCGCCGCCGACTACGGGCTGACGGACGCCGACCCGGTGATCGCGGCCGTCGGCGACGGCACCGGCGCGAGCTGGCCGCTGGCACACTGGGACTGGATGCGCAGCCTCTGGGAGGAGTACGAGCCGAACAACGCGCTCGACATCCTCGACAAGGACCTCAAGGCCGTGATGGCCGCCGTCGCCGACCGGGGCGCCGCGATGCCGGTCACGGAGGCGACCTTCGCGCGCCTCACCGAGCTGTGGGACGGAATGCGCGCGGCGGCGGCCGTACGGCGCGGGGAGGCGGCGTGACCGGCTCGCGGGTTCGCGTTCGGCGCTCAGCCGCCGAGCCCGAAGTACGTCACGAAGTAGGCGAGGTGCCGGCGCATCGCCTCCTGCGCGCCGGCCGCGTCGCCGGCCGCGACGGCGTCGACGATCTCGTCCAGGTGGGCGAGCATCTGCGGCGGGTCGACCTGCTGCACGTCGTCGCCGAAACGGCGGAAGGCGGTCGTCGTCGCGCCGGCGAAGCCGATCAGCAGCGGGTTGTGCGAGCAGTCGGCGAGCACGCGGTGGAAGGCGACGTCGCAGGCGAGCACTTCCTCCGGAGCGGTCGGCAGCGCCTCCGGATCGGGCGCGACCGCCCGCAGGCGCGCCAGGTCCTCGGCGGTGCGGTGGCGTGCGGCGGTGCTGGCGCTGCGCAGCTCGAGGTCGTAGCGGACCGCGAACAGCTGCGCGTACGTCAGGGTTCTCATGCTGAGCGAGAGCGTGATCGCCTCCGCGACCGAGGTGTCGAGCTGGCGCAGCGACAGCTCGGCCACGCGGTAGCCGCCGGTGCGCCCGCGCGAGGAGACGAGCACGTGGTCGGCGCGCAGCGTGCGCAGCGCCTCGCGGACGGTCGGGCGGCTGACGCCGTACATCGTCGCCATCTCCTGCTCGCTCGGCAGCCGGTCGCCGCTCGCGAGCGTGCCGTCGAGGATCGACTCGCGGATGCTCGCGGCGATCTGCTCGGGCGCCGACTGGACGCGCCGGCCGGCGAGCGGGGAGCTGGGACGATCCGGCATCCGTTCAATTGTAAGCGGATTTGCCTTTTGCGGGTCCGGGGTGCGGCGTGACGTACATCGTCGGGATCGACGTCGGCGGCACGTTCACCGACTTCGTGCTCGTGGACGAGCGCGACTTCTCCTACCGCGCGCACAAGTCGCCGAGCACGCCGGCCGACCCCTCGCAGGGACTCCTCCAGGGGCTGCGCGAGCTGGCCGAGCTGCTGGGGCTGGAGCTGGCCGCGTTCCTGCGCGAGCTGACGCTGATCGTCCACGGCACGACCGTCACGACAAACGCGGTGCTGACGGGGCGCGGCGCGGAGACCGGCCTGATCACGACCGAGGGCTTCCGCGACGTGCTGGAGATGCGCCGTGGCGTCCGCAGCCGCGAGCACCTCTACGACAACCGCTACGTCGCGCCCGCGCCGCTGGTCCAGCGCCGCCGCCGGCTGCCGGTGCGCGAGCGCGTGGACGCGGCCGGGGCGGTCCGGGCCGAGTTGGACGAGGAGGGACTGGAGGCGGCGGTCCGGATGCTCGTGGAGGACGGCGTCGAGGCCCTTGCCGTCTGCTTCATGCACGCCTACGCGAACGACGACCACGAGCGCCGCGCGAAGGCGATCGTGCAGCGGCTCGCGCCGGAGCTGTTCCTCTCGATCTCCTCCGAGGTGCTGCCGCAGGTGCGGCTCACGAACCGCGTCTCGACGACCGTCATGAACTCCTACGTCGGCCCCGTCCTGCGCACCTACGTCGAGCGGCTCGTGACCGGCCTCGACGAGCTGGGCTTCCCCGGCGTCCTGCTCGTGATGCAGTCCAACGGCGGCGTCGCGACGCCCGAGCTGGTCAGCCGCCTGCCCGCGACGACGGTCCTCTCGGGACCGGCCGGCGGGCCCGTCGCGGGGCTCGCGCACGCC
>JAATFK010000244.1 GCA_015655225.1 Solirubrobacterales bacterium
CGAGTTTCTCGCGAGGTTATAGACCTGGCCGGCGGTCAGGGCCTTCGAGGAGGTCGTGCTCGCGACCGTCTGGCTGCTGCTCGTCGGAGCGGCTGCCTGAATCGTGGTGGTGGTCGTGTGGCTGCCATCGTTCGCGACGCCGACGACGACGGCTCCACCGCCGGCGCCGAGGACCGCGGCGGCGCCCAGTGTGAGGAGTGTCTTAGGGGTTCTCATGCGAATGATCATGCGTCCGAACCCTGAGCGGTCCTTGAATCGCTCCTAAGCGCCGGAGAAACGTTGCTAAGACTCAGCTGAAGGCGCCCACCGCCGACGACGCTCGATCAGGCTTCAAGCAGCTGAAGCCTTGCCGGCTCCCGCTCCCCGGGAAGCAGCTCTGACTCGTCCTCGAGGAGATCTCTGACGCTGACCCACCGAACCTTGGCGACCTGCTCTCCTCCCGGCAAGCCGACGCTGCCCAGCTCGACGATCGACCTCCAGACGGCAGCGGACGGCTCGTCGAACGTGACGAGTACGCCAAGCGCCGAGTCGAAGTCATCCATCATGCGACCAAGCCGCTCGACGTCTCGCCGACGAGGACGGTGTGCAACCACCTCGACCACGAGAGCCTGCTGCTCTCCTCGCTCGTCATCGAACCAGGCGACAAGGTCTGGGACAGCTCGCCCCCGTCGTGGCTCGCGTCTCACGATCTGGTCCCCGAAGCGGTTGACGACCCATTCCTCGAGTGCTTCGTGCAGGCTCGCCGTCAGCGCGGACGTCGTCACGGCGCGGGTGATCTGGCCGCTTCCCACGGACACGACCCCCTCGTAGACGAGGAACGTCGTCCCAGCGTCGAGCCGCGGCCAGGTCTCGATGGCGAACGGGCGCACGACAGCTCTGAAGACCTCTCCTGGCAGCACTTCATCTCGGTCGATGAGGTCGACGAGACAGGAGTGAAGATGCGGCGTCCCTCTTGAATCAGTCTCCCCGAACCAGAGTGCCGGTCGATACCCCGAGCGGATCGCGCGTCCTTTCGCAGCATCGTCCGGTGCGACGAACACTGCTTCCACGACGAACGAGAGGTCTTGGTTGCCGCTCATGCCGCCACCACTCTGACCTGGAGGACGCACGCGTTGAAGGAGATGAGGTCGTCCTCGCTGATGCTGACCGCGACACGCGAGTCGAGCGGAATCTCCGACAGCAATGGCGACGCAGTATCGGACATGAGCACCTCGACAATCCTATTCGGCCCTCCCGCGATTCGATCAAGGCGATGCATGAACCACTGCGCATCCTGAAGAGACGTCCAGAATTGCTTTGCGCGAATCGCGTTCGGTCCGATCGTAAAGCCACCAAGCGCGATGGCCTCCGCGCCCTCATCGAGGGACACAACCCGGAAGAGCGTGCGGCGCGCGGACACACGCCAAAACCTAGCTCCGGGTTGATGCTCAGGCGGCGGTTCAGGCGTCGACCGCCCGGTGCTCGGCGATGAACGCGAGCGTCCGGCGCCACGCGTCCTCCGAGGCGTCCGCGAACTCCTCGTGTCTGCGGTCGAAGAAGCTGTGCGGCGCGCCCGGGTAGCTGACCAGCTCGTGCACGACGCCCGCGCCCGTGAGCGCCGACTCGAAGCCCTCGACGATCTCCGGCCCGATGTGGTCGTCGGCGGCGCCCATCAGGCCGAGCAGCGGCACGTCCATCTCCCCCACCCGATCGATCGGGCCCGTCTGCCCGTTGCGCGTCCCCGGCATCCCGTAGAAGCCGATCACGCCGGCCAGACCATCGTGGTGGTCGGCCGCCGCCAGCCAGGCGTGGCGCCCGCCGAAGCAGAAGCCGACGACGAAGACCGCACGCACGCCGCGGCGGCGCAGCTCGGCGACGGCGGCGTCGAGGTCGTCGCGAATCCCCTCCGGCGTCGTCTGCGGGACGTACGTTCTGTAGTCGAAGTCCTCCGCGCGCGGCGTCGGCGGGGCATCGGTGCGGCCGAAGTAGTCGATCGCGATCGACGGGAAGCCGCGCTCGGCGAAGCGCAGCGCCAGCTCCTCGTAGAAGCGGTAGAGCCCGCGGACGTCCGGCAGGACGACGATGCCGACGTCCTCGGGCGTGCCGTCCGGCAGCGCGGCGAAGGCCGCGAACGTGGCGCCGTCGGCGGAGGTGAGCGTCAGGCGCTCGTGGGAGATGGCGGCGCCGGCGATCGGCGCGACGGGCGGGCGGGAGTCGTAGTCGAAGCACATGCCCGGCGACCTACCCGGCGGCCGCCGCCTTGAAGCGGCGACCGTGGCGCGCCGGCGCGCGGCCTCCCCCGCGCCTCGCGCTGCCACGCGTCCCTCCGGGCCGGTAGCCTTCGCGCCGTGCTGCGACGGCTCCGCGCCCGCCTGACCTACGCCAACGTGATGGCGACCGTCGCGGTCTTCGTCGCGCTCGGTGGCTCGGCGACGGCCGCGGCGCTGATCAACGGGCGCAACATCAAGCCCGGGACGGTCCCCGGCCGCGCGCTCGCCAACGGCGCGGTCACGAGCGCGAAGGTCCGCGACGGCTCGCTGCTGGCGCGCGACTTCAAGCGCGGTCAGATCCCCGGCACCGGCCCGCGCGGCCTGCGCGGCGCCACCGGCAAGACGGGCAAGACCGGTCCGGCCGGCAAGACGGGCGCGACCGGCAAGACCGGCCCTACCGGCAAGACCGGCGCCACCGGCAAGACCGGCAAGACGGGCGCGACCGGCAAGACCGGCGCCACCGGCGCGACCGGCGGCCAGGGCCCCGCCGGCCAGGTCACCGCCCACCAGTCCTCCGGCGCGCCCCTGACCCCGCCCGTCGGCTCCTACCTCGCGACCGCGACCGTCGTCGTCGCCGCCTCGGACGCGTCCTCCAGCGGCACCTGCGCGATCGTCGCGGGCCCCGCCGGCAGCCCCGCTCGCACCAGCACCGGCACCGTCGACTTCGTCGTCGGCACCCCGCCGTCGAAGACGATCGCCGTCACCGGCCCGCTCGACGTCCAGGTCGCCGGCGACAGCGTCAGCGTAGTCTGCACGGTCGCGTCCGGCGGGTTCGCAGCGACGCCGACGCGGCTCGACCTGCTGCCCTTCACGCCCGGCGCCTGAGCGACGGCGCATCGTTTCGCTGCCCCGACGGGTTGGGGAAGCGACCACAGATCTCCACCACGAAGGGAACCGGATGAAGCTGATCGGGGCAGGACTGCCGCGAACCGCCACCACCACGCAGAAGGCCGCATTCGAGATACTCGGCTTCGGCCCCTGTTACCACATGCAGGACATGCTCAGAGACATGCCGACGAGCATCCCGCTGTGGGAGGCGGCGCACGCCGGCAAGCGTCCGTGGAAGCAGCTGTTCGACGGCTACGAGTCGACCGTCGACTGGCCCGGCGGCTTCTACTGGCAGGAGCTGCTCGAGGTCTACCCCGATGCGAAGGTCGTGCTGAGCGTCCGCGACCCCGAAGCCTGGGAGCGCAGCATGCGCGAGACCGTCGTCGCGCTGCACTTCGGCGACAGCGTCATGTACCACCTCGCCCGCGCCCGCTACCAGGTCGACGACCTCTGGCGCCGCTGGGTCGACCTGATGTGGGAGCAGTCGTGGATCGGCCGCGGTGCGTTCGCCGGCTCCTACGACAACGCCGCCGACCTGATCGCCGCCGGCGACCGCTGGAACGAGTCGGTCAAGGCCGGCGTCCCGGCCGACCAGCTGCTGGTCTGGAGCCCGAGAGACGGCTGGGAGCCGCTCGCCAAGTTCCTCGAGGTCGACGTCCCCTCCGAGCCGCTGCCCCACATCAACGACACCGCCGCCTTCAAGGACGGCATCGTCGGCGCCTGCATGGGCGCGCTCGACGGCTGGTGGGACGCGACGAGACCCGCCATCGCCGCCCCGAGCTCGGCCCAGGCCTAGAGGACCTGGGGGCCCTAGCTCGGCGAGATCGTCACGAGCGTCCCGATCGGCGTGTAGGGATAGATTCTCCCTGCCGCCGCTTCGGGCATCTCGACGCAGCCGACGCTCTGCGGCGAGCCGTAGGACGCGCGGTTGAAGGCGTGGAGCGCGTCGCCGCCGTTGAAGTACGAGACGTATCTGATGCCCGGATCGTCGTAGGTGCTGCCGTCCGGGTTCGTCCCTCTCATCTCCGTCTCCGGCACATGGATGTAGACGGGGAAGGTGCCGAGCTCGGTCGGCGCGGCGGGCACGCCGGTGTTCGCCGGCGTCGTGAAGATCTCTCTGCCGTTGTGCCACAGCTCGGTCGACTGCGGCGACGCGTCGCGGTGCACGAGGACGTAGTTGTAGCCGTCCGCCGTGCTTCTTCTGCCCTGCTGGAGCGCGGTGATCAGCGTCGTCCAGACGTTCGGGCCTGGCAGCGCGTCGGCGGTCAGGCCGTGGTCGGTCTCGAAGGCCATCAGCGCGCCGCGCGTGATCTCGTTCAGCTGGCTCGGCGCCCACTGCGAGGTCAGCTGCGACGGGAAGCCCGACCAGCGCCAGCTGAAGGTGCCGGCCGGCGGCGCGACCGCGGCGTTCATCTGCGCGCCGATCGCCGTGCTGACGGGGGCGCCCGAGGGCTTCCACGAGACCGGCAGGTAGTCGAGCTGCGCGAGCAGCTGGTTGAGCCGCACCATCGAGCCGAGCGGGACGTTCCAGGTCAGCTGGTTGGCCGGCGTCGTGGCGCCAGTCGTGCCCGTCGTCGTGTCGCTGGCGGTCGTCGTGCTCGCCGTCCCGGTCGTGCCGGTCGTGGCGGCCGCGGGCGGCGGTCCGCCGGCGAGCGTGACGTTCTTCGGCAGCGTCATCTGGACGTGCGTGCCGAAGCCGAAGCCCATGCCGCTCGGCGTGAACCGGAGCGTGTGGCTGTCGAGCGTCTTCCAGGTGCCGGGCGTCTGCGCCGCGAAGGTCGGGCGCGCGCCGCCGAGCTTGGAGACCGGCTGCGAGAAGGTGAGGGTGATCGGCGCCGTCGGCGAGACGTTGCCGCCGGGCGCGGGCGAGACGACCGCGGTCGGCGTCTTGCTGGCGGGGAACCAGGTGACCGGCGCGGTGTGGCCGAGCTTCTCCCACGTGCGCGGGACGGCAGCGACCGAGATCGTGCCGGAGATCGCCTGCTTGCCGAGCGACAGCTTTCTCAGCGGGGTGCGCAGGTTGGCGCGCCGCATGTGGCCGGTCGTGCCGAACGCGACCTTGCGCACCGGCGAGTCGAACGCGACGCGCAGCTGGCCGCCGGAGCGGATCGTCGTCCAGCGGGTCGCGAGTCTCGCGCTCGGCGTCTGGATCGTGAGGCGCTTGTGCTCGGTGCCGCCGACGATCCAGCCGTACCAGCTGGGCCGCTTGACGGTCACGTCGACCGTGATCGTGCTGCCGGCCGGGACCGGGCGCGCCGGCGTTATTCTGCCGCCGTCGACCGTCAGCGGAACGGCCCCGCCGTGCGGGCCGGTGGCGGTGACCGCCTCGAGCTTGCCGCCGAGCTGCTCGACGTCGACGCGCGCGAGCGCGACCGGGTCGGAGACGAGTCTCACGCGGGAGAGCGTCAGGACGAGCGCGACGAAGCTGGCGATCGCGAGGACCGCGAGCACGAGCAGGCCGACGAGCACCCGCACGCGGGTGCGACCCCGCCGCGGCGGGGCAGACGCTCCGTCTCCCCCTGCAGGCCCCTGCGAGCGGGAAGGATGCGTGATCGGTCGTGGAGCCTCGATGCTCAAGCGTCCCTCACAGTCCCATCATCGGCAGATGCGGCGAAAAGATCAACTCGTCACACCAGTTTCTTATCTCAGATGCTGCCGAGCAGCTGGATGTGATCGGCCTCAGCGGCCCCGCCGAACGGGCGTGTGAGCCCGTACTGCTCCAGCGTGGCCTCGGAGACGCCCTCGACACCTGGCGTGTCGGAAGCCTCCCCGCGCGTGTGCGGATCGTCCGCGAAACCGCCGACCTCGACCGAGTGCTGCGGCGTGCGGTAGCCCGAGATCCCGATCAGGTGGAGGCCGAGCGCTCTGCCGAGACGGTCGAGGCGGCCCGCCAGCTCGGGCTCCTCGTTGACGCTGTAGTTCGTGCCCGGCGCCTGGAAGAAGCCGGTGTCGCCGCCGTGGGAGACGAAGCTGCCGGTTCCGCCGACGTTGCTCGTGGTGCCGGAGCCGGGGCCGCCGAAGGTCGGCGTCGCGGCGGCCGCGGCCTCGCGCGCCTCGATCTTGTGGAGCGAGCTCTGCAGGTCGCGGCGCGTGCTCTGCAGCGACTCGAGCTTCGCGTTCGTGCGCGAGCGGGCGTGGACGAACGTCAGCTGCTTGTTGACGACCGCGAGGCGCAACCGGGCGACCTGGTCGCGCTGCAGCAGCGAGCCGTTCGCGATCGTCTGCCGGCGCTGCTCCAGCGTCGTCAGCTTCTGCGTCTGGAGGGCGACGGCCTTCTGCGCGCTGGAGACGTCGGCGGTCACCGAGACGTTGTGGACCCGCAGTCTTCTCATGTCGTCGACACGCTCGATCAGGCCGCTGAAGCCCTTCGCGTCGAGGATCACGCTGACGATGTCCTCCGGCGGCGACTTGTACTGCGCGACGAGCTGGGCGGCGAGCTGCTTTCTGTCGTTCGCGAGCGAGCCCTTCAGCGTCGTCAGCTTGACGCGCGCGTCGCGCAGCTGGCTCTGCGTCGTCTCCAGCTGGCGCTGCTGGACGCCGAGCGTCGTCTCCACCGCGTTCAGGCGGGTCGTGAGGTCGTCGATCGAGCCCTGGAAGCCGGCGATTCTCGTGTTCTCCTGCGCGACCGAGCCGTGCAGGTCGCGCTCGTGCTGCTGCGCGGCCGAGATCTTCTGCTGCAGCTCGCTCTTGCTGGGCGCGCCGTGGGCGACCATCGGCACGACCGCGGCGAGCACCGCGAGGGCCGCGGCGAGCGGCAGCGCGAGGCGGCGAGGGCGGGCGTCGAGGGCGTGGTGGCGTCGCATGGAGAGGGCGCCGAGCCGCGGCGAGAGCCTCGCGACCGAGCCGGGTCACCGTAGCAACGGCCCCTCCCGATCTCGCCCGATGCAGGGGAACTTGCAGCGACCGCGACGGCGGCGGGACGGGCGCGCGCGAGCCGGGTACCGTGGCTCTGACGAGACCGTGAGCGACAGGAGGATCCGCATGCTGTTCGGACAGGAGCACGTCAGACGCTACGTCGAGACCGACGGGGCCGAGGGCCACGAGTGGCAGGGCACGACCGCGCTGATCCTGACCACGACCGGCCGCAGATCGGGCGAGCAGAGATCGACGCCGCTGATCTACGGGACGGCCGGCGACGACTACCTCGTGGTCGCCTCCAAGGGCGGGGCCGACGAGCCGCCGGCGTGGTACCTGAACCTCGAGGCCCATCCGGAGGTCGACGTGCAGGTCAGAGGCGACCGCTTCCACGCTCGTGCGCGCACCGCGACACCGGACGAGAAGCCGGCGCTCTGGACGACGATGGTCGGCAGATGGCCCGCCTACGAGGACTACCAGAAGAGAACCGACCGCGAGATTCCCGTCGTCGTGCTCGAACGCCTCTGAGAGACGGCCCCGGCCGGAGGCTAGATTCGGTGGCATGACTACCACCGCATCTGCTTCCGGCACCTTCGCGATCGGCGGGGACCTCGAGGTCACCCGCCTCGGCTACGGCGCCATGCGCATCCTCGGCGACGGCATCTGGGGCCCGCCGCGCGACCGCGACGAGTGCCTTCGCGTCCTGCGTCGCCTGCCCGAGCTCGGCATCGACCTCGTCGACACGGCCGACTCCTACGGCCCCGAGATCTCCGAGGAGCTGATCCACGAGGCGCTCCACCCCTACAGCGGGGTCACCGTCGCGACGAAGGCGGGGCTGACCCGCCAGGGCCCGAACCTCTGGGCGCCGGTCGGCCGCCCCGAGTATCTGCGCCAGTGCCTCGAGCTGAGCCTGCGGCGCCTCGGCGTCGAGACGATCGACCTCTTCCAGCTCCACCGGATCGACGCGAAGGTCCCGCGCGAGGAGCAGTTCGCCGTGCTGAAGGCGTTCCAGGACGAGGGCAAGGTCCGCCACCTCGGGCTCTCCGAGGTGAGCGTCGAGGAGATCAAGGCGGCCCAGGAGGTCTTCACCGTCACGACGGTCCAGAACCGCTTCAACCTCGTCGACCGCCACTCGGAGGACGTGCTCGACTACTGCGAGCAGGAGGGCATCGGCTTCATCCCGTGGGCGCCGATCGACGCCGGCAGACTCGGCGAGCCGGGCGGCGTGGTCGACGAGATCGCGAGCGCGCACGAGGCGACGCACCACCAGGTCGCGCTCGCCTGGCTGCTCCAGCGCAGCCCCGTGGTGCTGCCGATCCCGGGCACGAGCTCGGTCGCGCACCTGGAGGAGAACGTCGCCGCCGCCGACCTGCGGCTGTCCGACGACGAGGTCGCGCGCCTCGACGACGCGGCCTAGAACGACCAGCGGGGTCGATCGCATCCGTGCGAATCGACCCCGCTGGGTCCGGCGTGCGGCGGCTGGGTCAGCCGACGATGAAGCCCGTTCCTCTGACCGCGGCGAGGATCGTGCTCTCGCTTCTGGCGACGTCGAAGGCGCCGTTCGGCGTGATGCCGCTCTTGCCCGTGACGTGGCCCATGAGGGCGGCGATGCCGGCAGCGTGACGCGCCTCGATCGTGAGGATCGAGACGGCGGCCTGGATGACGGCCGCCTGCTTGATGTTCGTCGCCTGGCCGGAGTAGGCCGCGACGCCGGTGTTCTCGAGGACGAACGAGGTCGCCTTGAACTTCGCCTCGTTCGAGACCGTGTCGGCGAAGTCGAACTTCGGCGACGCGACCGCGGCCTTGCCGAGGGCGGCCTTGAGGGCCTTCACGTGCGCGGCCTCGTGCGACGCGACGAGCTTCGCGAACGCGCCGATCTCGCCCTTGAACTTGCCCTTCGCGACCGCCTGCTTGTAGAAGGCGGCCTCGAGGTACTCGAGGGTGAGCGCGTAGTTCAGGATCGCGACGTCCTGCTTCTTCGACGGAGCGGCAGCCGACGCGAGGGCCGGAAGGCCTCCCATCAGCACGCCGCCTGCGAGCAGCGAGCCGCCGGCGATGCCGGCCTTGCGGAACAGGCCTGCGCGCGTGTCGCCTTCGACGGCGGCAGCCGTCTCGCGCAGTGCGCCGTCTTGATCGAGGGTCTCGATCGAGATGATGTCGGTAAGCGCTTGGGGCACTGGTGTGGCTCCTTCGGATGGGGGACGCTTGACTGCTGCCTGCGCAGCCCGCCGCCCACTGGATCACCGAGGCGACACCAATTCGCCACCGCACCTCTTTCATACCCTGCTCATCCCAAAAGACCGGAATTTCGATCATTTCTCGGCGCGAATTGCGCTGATCCGGTGCAGGTCCGCCTGCGATTAGCGACCAATGGGTACGATCGCCACATGGAGGACCTGGTGAGGCGCCGTAACGTCGACCGCCTCGCCGACGAAGAGCTGATGGAGCTCGTCCGCGAGCACAACGCCCAGGCGCTCGAGGCGTTGTACGACCGTCACGGCGGCCCGGCCTACTCGCTCGCCCATCGGATCATGGGCGACCGGCAGGTCGCCGAGGACGTCACGCAGGAGGCGTTCGTCTCGATCTGGCGCGCCAGCTCCGGCTACAGCGCGGCCCGCGGCAGCGTCCGCTCCTGGATCCTCGCGATCGTCCGCAACCGCGCGATCGACGCCCTGCGCAGAGCCTCCTCGCGCGCCCCGCTCGACTTCGACGACGACGGGATCATGGAGGCGCAGGCCTCGCCCGAGCGGACCGAGACGGAGGCGCTGCGGCGCGAGGACGCCCGCGTCGTGCGCGGCGCGCTCCAGGATCTGCCGCCCGACCAGGCCCAGGTGCTGGGCCTCGCCTACTTCAGCGGCTTCACCCACAGCGAAATCGCTGGACTGCTGGGCGTGCCGCTTGGCACGATCAAGGGCCGCATGCGTCTCGGTCTCGAGAAGATGCGCGCCACCATGGACGAAGCGATCACATGACCGACGCCGACCACACGCCCTGGGACGACGATCTCGCCGCCTTCGCGGTCGGCGCGCTCGATCCGCACGAGACCGCCGCGTTCGAGGGGCACCTCGTCCACTGCGACCACTGCCGCGCGGAGCTGCTGCGGCTCGCGCCGGCGATCGGCCTGATGCCGCTGTCGGTCGAGCAGCTCGAGCCGCCGCCGTCGCTGAAGCGCTCGCTGATGGAGATCGTCAACGCGGAGGCCGCTGAGGCGCACGAGCCGGCCGCCGCCCCGGTCGCGCCGCGGCTGCGCGCGCGGCGCCAGGCGGTCCGCTGGCGCGAGTGGCTCTGGCGCCCCGCGCCGATCGCCGGCCTCGCGGCGACGCTCGCGATCGCGTTCATCGCCGGCTTCGCGCTGCGCGGCGGCGGCAGCACCGACCACCGCACGACGGTTCCGGTCCAGGCGGCCTCGACCGCGCCGGTCAGTGCCGCGCTCGTGCGCTCCGGCGACTCCTGGACGCTCGATGTCGACCACCTGCCATCGCTGCCCGCGAACGCGGTCTACCAGGTTTGGGTACGCGGACAGCACAACCTGCGCTCGGGCGGGGTCTTCGTGCTCGCCCGCGACGGGAAGGCGACGGTCGGCGTGCCGGAGACGCTGAAGTCCGGCGACCAGGTGCTGATCACGAGAGAGCCGGCGGGCGGCAGCCCGGCGCCGACCTCGACGCCCCTCGCGCAGGCGAGAGTCTGAGGCTCAGGCCGCGGGGAGCGCCTCGAAGACCATCCGGTGATGGTCCATCAGCTCGCGCTCGAAGCAGACGCTGTTGGCGCTCACGCCAGAGGTGAACGCGAGGCGGAAGTCGCGGCTCGTGAGGTAGCGCGGGACCAGCTGCGCCTTCACGAGCGTCTTGCGCCAGCTCGGCTGCGCGAAGCGCTCGCGCCACTGCTTGATCGTCTCGATGTAGTCGAGCCGGCCGCTGACGTCGGAGACGAGGCGGAAGTGCGGCGCGGCGGCGGCGGCGATCTGCTCCCCGCCGTTCGGCAGCCACGAGCCCGGGAACTGGTACATCATCAGCGCCAGATACCAGGCGTCGGAGTCGCGCGGCGCGTCGATGCTGACCTGCTCGAAGGGGATCATGTTGCGGCCGAACGACATCGTCTGCAGGTAGAGGCGGCCGCCCTCCGGGAGCAGCCCGCGGATGTTCGCGAACAGGTCGCGGTAGATCTGCTCCTGGCGTCCCGCGTAGTAGTCGGTGGGCGAGACGAAGTGCTCGAAGGCGCCGAGGCTGGCGACCGCGTCGAACCCGCCGAACTCCCGTCGCGTGACCTTGCGGGCGTCCTCGATCCGCACGTCGAGCCCGTGGCGCCGGCACGCGGCCGCCTGCGCCGAGGAGAGCGTCACGCCGACGCCGGAGGCGCCGCGCTCGCGCACGTAGTTCAGCAGCGGCCCCCAGCCGCAGCCGAGGTCGAGCACCGTGCGGCCCGCCTCGATCCCGATCTGCTCGGCGACGTACTCGTGCTTGCGCCGCTGCGCCTGCTCGAGCGTCAGCGAGAAGTCGCCGTCGTATTTGGCGCCGCTGAAATCGGCCAGCTCGCCGAGGCTGAGCCGGAAGATCCGGTCGATCAGCGAGTAGGTGAAGTCGAGGTCGTTGCGGTCGGCCAAGTGGCTAACCGTATGCCGGCCGTCTCCTCGACGAGATCTCCGGGGGGCAAATCCGGGCCCGTATCGCCTCGGCGTGCCTCTTGGTCTCCATCCTCGGCCGCGATTCGCGATCGCTAGCGCGACGGCTTGACGGTCACCGTCCGCGCCTTCACGCCGCTGCCGCC
>JAATFK010000556.1 GCA_015655225.1 Solirubrobacterales bacterium
CGTGGTCGGTGGTCGTGGTCGGTGGTACCCCCTTGGGGTATTCTGAGCGTATGTCCTCGCTCACCCGCACCGCCGTCAGCGCCACCCTGCACTGCTTGACCGGCTGTGCGATCGGTGAGGTGCTCGGGCTGGTCCTCTCGACCGCGTTCGGGTTCGGCAACGCGCTCTCGATCGTCGTCTCGATCGCGCTGTCGTTCGTCTTCGGCTACGGGCTCACCTCGCTGCCGCTGCTGCGCTCCGGCATGTCGGTGCGGGAGGCGGCGCCGCTCGCGTTCGCCTCCGACACGCTCAGCATCGCGACGATGGAGCTGCTCGACTCGCTCACGATCATCCTGATCCCGGGCGCGATGGCCGCCGGCCTCGGCGACGGGCTCTTCTGGGGCTCGCTCGCAGGCGCGCTCTTCATCGCCTTCTGGGCCGCGCTGCCGGTCAACCGCTGGCTGATCGCGCGCGGCAGAGGCCACGCGGTCGTGCACGCGCGTCACGCGCACTAGGAAGGCTGGGGCGGCGGGCGCGGCGGGCGCGGGCGGCGGTGGACGCGGGCGCTGGCGCGGCGGGCCGCCAGCCCACGCGACGGCCGCCCGCGCCGGCCCCTCGCTAGGCTCCCGCCGGTGACCCGGACGCCCCTACGCCTGCTCGTCGCCGCACTCGTGGCGACCGGGACAGCCGGGATCGCGACCGGGTGCGGGTCGGGCAGCTCCGGCGTGCGGACCGTCACCGTCGCTCCGACGACGGGCACACCGGCGGCGAGCGCTCCCACGACGACCCCGCCGGCGACCACCGCGACGACGGCCACCACGCCCTCCGCCGACGTGGCGCTCCCCGGGACCGTCAACGGCGCTCCCCCCTGGCCGGCGAACACCGAGCAGCTCGGCCTGCGGCTGAAGGCGATCGGGCTGCCGGCGCTGCCGGCCCCGGGCAGAGCGGTGCAACTCGAGCAGCACCTCGACGTCTGGTTCGACGACCTCAAGGTCCCGATCCCGGCGAAGATCGGGATCGGCAACCACGGCCGGCTGATCTCGCCGCTCACCACGCACGACGCGAGCGGGGTGACGCACGTCGAGTCGCCGACGCGGCGGACCTACACGCTCGGCCAGTTCTTCGGCGTGTGGGGCGTCGAGCTGGACTCGACCGGCCTCGCCGGGACCTCGGTCGGGAACGGCGAGCTGCTGCGGGTCTGGGTCAACGGCAAGCCGCTGGCGGGCGACCCCGGCAAGCTGACGCTCGCGCAGCACCAGGAGATCGCGATCGTCTACGGCACGAAGCACCAGCTGCCGAAGAAGATCCCGGCGACGTACGACTTCGGCGCGGCGAAGCGGTAGGCGAGCGGCGCGCCGGGGCGCGCCGGGCGGGGCCGGGCCGCGCGGGGCCGGTGCGGGCCGGGCTGGCGGGCGCCGGGGCACGCCAGGCGGCAGCGCGCGGCCGGCCGGGCGGGCAGCTCAGCTCGCCAGCGCCGTGTCGTCCTCGTCCTCGTCGTGGTCGTCCAGGCCACCGACGTCGTCGAGCGGGGCGAGGCTCAGCTCGCCGTCGCCGCGCACGACCGTCTCGACGAGCCCGAGGCGGACGAGCGCCTCGAGGTCGGCCAGCAGCTCCTGATCGCCGCCTGTGGCGTCGACATAACGCGCCTCGTCGCGCTCGAACGGCTCATACGTCATGGCGTGTAGCACCTCTCCGCTGAACTGTGTGGCGTTGCAGGATCGCGCGGCCGGCGGACGGAACCAAGCCGTCGTCGGTCCTGTATTGCCCTATCCACAGGCGATCAGGCACGAAAGACGCGCAAAGTGCGGGAAATCTCGGAGTTCTCGACACGGTTGCGCACAGGATCGGGCGCACGAACGCCACGTACGGCACCGTAGAACCAGCCGGCGTGGCAGTTATCCACAGGGTCGGGACGCACCGCTCCCGCTCCTGCCGGTAGGAATGACCCTGCGATGTCCACGACCTCCTCACGCACCGTCTCCTCCCGCCTCGTCCGCGCCGCCGCCGCGGAGCGGACGGCGCTGCTGCGCGAGCGCGCGAAGCTGCTGCGCCGTCGCGAGAGCGCCGCCGCGCAGCTGGCGAGCATCGAGGAGCAGCTCGCGACCGTGGACGACCGCCTCGGCCTGATCGACCGCCTCGCCCCGGAGGCCGCGAACGTCCATCCGCTGCCGAGCCGCGACGACGGCGAGGGACTGAAGGGCGCGGCGATCCGTCAGGCGGCGATCGACGTCCTCCTGCGCGGTCCGCACGGCGCGGCGCCGATCCACTACAAGCGCTGGTTCGCGCTGCTGGAGCAGGCCGGGCAGCCGGTCGCTGGGAAGGACCCGCTGGCGGTCTTCCTGACGCAGATCTCACGCTCGCCGGTCGTGCGGCGGACGACCCAGTCGGGCGTCTACGAGCTGGACGTGGAGGTGCCCGCGCGGCTGCGGCTGCGCTTGGAGCGGCTGCACGGGAGGCTGGCCGCGACGCCGTCGGCGCTCGGAAGTCCCGAGGAGCGCGCCGAGCGCGATCGCGTCGTCGCCGAGATCGGCGCGACCGAGCGCGCGCTCGACGAGGCCGAGCAGGCGCTCGCGACCGCCGCCGAGGGCGACGGGACGCGGGTGGCCGGCTAGCCCCTTGCCCCGGCGCGCATCGCCTCGAGCGGCGCCGCGAGGCCGGTCCAGGCGGTGAAGCTCCGCGCGCCCTGGCGGACCAGCAGCTCGGGGCCGTCGACCACCGCCGCGCCGGCGGCGGTCGCGGCCTCCAGCAGCCGCGACGGCCCTCCGGCGTAGACGAAGTCGACCACGCACGCATACGCGCGCAGCGCCTCGGGCGTGACCGGCAGGTGCTCGAACGGGTCCTCTCCCCCGTGCCCGACGGCCGCCGTCTGCACGAGCAGGTCGGCGCCGTCCTCCGGGGCGGCGGTCACGACGCGTCCACCCAGCTCCGCGCAGATCCGCTCGGCGCGGTCGAGCGTGCGGTTCCAGACCATCACGTCGGCCGCGCCGGCGTCATGGAGCGCCCAGACCGCCGCGCGCGCGGTCCCTCCCGCCCCCAGCACCAGCGCGCTGCGCCCCTCTACCCCGAACGGGAGCGCGTCGATCAGCCCGGGCGCGTCGGTGTTGTCGGCGTGGATGCGGCCGTCGGCGGCGA
>JAATFK010000181.1 GCA_015655225.1 Solirubrobacterales bacterium
GTCTACCCGGTCAAGACGACCGGGGCGGGGCTCCTGAAGGTCGCGACCGCCGGCACCGGCACCCTGCTCTCCCACCCCGACTGGCAGCCGACGCGATAGCGGCGCCGATAGGCCGGCCGGCGCCGCTCAGACGGTGCCGAAGCGCTCCGCTCGCTGATCCTGTCGCTCGGACTCGTTCAGCATCGAGACGAACAGGATCACGAGCGCGACGCCCATCACGAGCGACTGCTCCAACGCCATGATCAGGCCGGCGACGGCCTGGTCGCTCGTGGGGGTGAGGCCCCAGTACTGCGGCAGGTTCGTGTAGAAGCCGTACAGCGCGCTGGGCGCGAACGTGAGCGCGATCCCGAGGAAGCCGACGACGACCTTGGTCGACAGCATGTAGGCGATCGGGGCCATCCCGCCGAGCCGCATGCGGCTGCGGATCGGCGACAGCAGGTGCCACCAGTAGAGGAAGCCGATGAAGCTGAACGTGAGGTGCTCGAGCACGTGGATGCCCGAGTGCGAGGCGGCCGCGTCGTAGAAGAACGGCACGTGCCAGAAGATCATCCCGCCGGCGTAGAGGACGGCGGCGAAGACGGGGTGGGCGAGGATCCCGGCTCTCCGCTCGATCACGTGGATCCGGCGCGTGACCGGACGCAGCAGCACTCTCGTGAAGCCGAGGATGATCAGGATCGGCGCGATGTCGAGCAGCAGCACGTGCTGGACCATGTGCATCGCGAGGATCTGCTCGCCGAGCTTGTCGACCGGTGAGATCAGCGCGATCGCGATCACGAGGATCCCGCCGCAGAACGACAGCAGCCGCCAGACGCTCGGCGGATGCGGCTCGTCGTCGACGCGGCACTGGCGCCAGCGGACGAGGTAGATGCCGAGGTAGCAGACGAGGGCGATGATCACGCCCGGTGAGAAGGTCCACGATGCGTCCGGCGACGGGTGCGGCGACATGTGCGTCGATTGTGGCACTCCGGTGGTGCGCGGGAGCGTGCGGTCCGGGGAGGATGGCGGCTCGATGCTCCGCTCCGGTCCGCTTCCGAACCTGCTCGCCGACGCCGGCGTGCGGCTGCGCGCCGAGCTGGCGGCGCTGATCGTGCCGCCCGCCTGCGTCGCCTGCCGGGCATCGCTGGCGCGTGCCGGCGAGCCGCTCTGCGTGCCCTGCCGGCGCGCGCTGCCGTGGCTGCGCGGGCCGCGCTGCCCGCGCTGCGCGCTGCCGGCGCCGTGCGATCCCTGCCCCGCCGCGGAGGCGGCGTTCGCGGCGAGCTGGGCGCCGGTCGCCTACGCGGGCGCCGCACCTGCGCTGGTGGCGGCGCTGAAGTTCCGCGGGGCGCTTCCCGTCGCCGAGCTGATGGCGGCGCAGCTGGCCGCCGGCGCGCCGCCCGAGCTGCTGCGCGACGCGGTGCTCGTGCCGGTGCCGCTGCATCCCGCGCGAAGCCGCGCGCGCGGCTTCGACCAGGCGCGGCGGATCGCGACCGGGCTCGGCCGCCGCGCCGGCCTGCCGCTCACCGCCTGCCTGCGGCGCGGCGGCCCGCCGACGCGGCAGCTGGGCGCGAGCCGGGCGGAGCGAACGGCGCCCGGGCGGCTCGCGCTGCGGACGATCGGGACGGTCCCGCGCCGCGCGCTGCTGGTCGACGACGTCCACACGACCGGTGCGACGTTCGAGGCCTGCGCCCGCGCGCTGCGGGCCGCCGGCGCCGAGGAGGTCGCGGCGATCGCCTGGGCGCGGGCGCTGCCGCGATGAGCGGCTGCGCGACGGGCTCGCATGATTCGTCCACGACGTTTGTGATGGGGGCCGCGAGGGCTACGATGGGATCACTCAACGACCCACCCAGCAAAGGGGAAGTCCATGCGCATCGAGGTCAGCGGACGCAACGTCCCGGTCACCGAGAATCTGCGGGAGCGCGTCGAGAAGCGCTTCGAGAAGATCGCACGGCAGGTGTCCGAGCTCGCCACGCTCGAGGTCGAGCTCTCCGAGGAGCCCAAGCGCGGCTCGGCGGACGAGCAGGTCGCGACGGCGGCCCTCCGCCTCAAGGGCGTGACGCTGCGGGCGCACGCCGCCTCGCCCGAGATGGCGCACTCGATCAACCTCTGTGGGGACGGCCTCGCCGTGCAGGTCAAGCGGCACCGCGACAAACGCCGCAAGCGCCGTGCCACGCGCGCCGCGCAGGCGGCCGCGAGCCAGCCCTCCGCACCGATGTAGGCCCGGCGCGAGGCGGCCCTTGCAGCGAGTGCCGGCGCGCCATCGCGCGACCCGGGAGCGACCGTCGCGCGCGGTCGCTCCGGCACGGGTCTGAACCATCACACGAGGGTTGCAACCGGCCGCTGGGCCGATGCTAGGCTAGGCCCATGTCGTTCATCGATCGCGCGCTTCGCATGGGCGAGGCCAAGAGATTCAAGTCCTACGAGCAGCGCGTCGCGCGCATCAACCAGCTCGAGCCGGAGTACGAGGAGCTGACCGACGCGGAGCTGCGCGAGGTCGCCGACGAGCTGCGCGAGCGCGCCCGCGGCGAGGACGCCGAGCCGCTCGACGCGCTCCTCTACGAGACCTTCGCGCTCGTGCGCGAGGCCGGCCGCCGTGCGCTCGGGATGCGTCACTTCGACGTGCAGATGATCGGCGGCATGGTCCTGCACGACGGCTCGATCGCGGAGATGCGCACGGGCGAGGGCAAGACGCTGACGGCGACGCTGCCGGCGATCCTCAATTCGCTCAGCGGCAAGGGCGTCCACGTCGTCACCGTGAACGACTACCTCGCGCGGCGCGACGCCGAGTGGATGATGCCGCTCTACGAGGCGCTCGGCGTGTCCGTCGGGATCCTCCAGAACATGCAGCCGCACGAGGAGAAGCGCGACGCCTACGCGGCCGACATCACGTACGGCACGAACTCCGAGTTCGGCTTCGACTACCTGCGCGACAACCTCGCGACCGACATCGCCGAGACGGTCCAGCGGCCGCACACGTTCGCGATCGTGGACGAGGTCGACTCGATCCTCGTCGACGAGGCGCGCACGCCGCTGCTCATCGCCGGCAATCCCGAGGAGTCCTCGGACACCTATTACACGTTCGCGA
>JAATFK010000517.1 GCA_015655225.1 Solirubrobacterales bacterium
CGGCGGGCATGTCGCCGGTGGCGACGCCGGCGTAGAACTGCTCGAGGGTGGCCTTCGCTGACATGGGAGTTCCTTGCGTTCGCGTGCGGGGACGGCCGGGAGCGTATAGCTCAGGCGAACGCGAAGGAGAGCGCGAGCACGCCGTAGACGGCGAGCAGCAGGACGCCCTCGAACCAGGTCGACTCGCCCTCGTGCGTCACCTGGTTGGCGATCAGGATCGCGAGGATGAAGCCGCCCAGCTCGAACCCGTTGAAGACGAGCGGCATCGGCCCGGGGCCGATGAAGAACGAGCAGATCACGAGCACCGGCGCGACGAACAGCGCGACCTGGGCGCTCGACCCGATCGCGATGTTGACCGAGAGGTCCATTCTGTCTCTGCGCGCGACCAGCACCGCGACCCAGTGCTCGGCGGCGTTGCCGACGATCGCGACGACGATCGCGCCGACGAAGAAGTCGGTCAGGCCGAGCGAGCCGGCGGCGTCCGAGATCGAGCTGACGAGGATCTCGGACATCACGCCGACGGCGACGCCGGCGATCGTCAGCATCGTGACCGATCTGCGGATCGTCCAGGGCTCGTGCTCGCGCTCGGGCGCGTCCTCCGCCTCGGGCGGGTTGAAGAGGCCGCGGTGGGTCTTGAGCGAGAACAGCAGGCTCGCCGCGTAGGCGAGGATCAGCACGATCGCGATCGCGAGCGAGAGGTGCTGGACGGAGTGGTCGTAGACCATCCGGTCGACGCCCGGCAGCGGCAGGTGGTGGCCCTTCACCAGCTCGAAGATCGCCGGCATCGTGAGCGCCGCCGCCGCCAGCAGCAGCATCGAGGACTGCGCGCTGGCGCTGACGCGGTTGAAGTACTGGCGCTCGCGACCGAGGCCGCCGAAGAACATCGAGGCGCCGAGGACGAGCAGGATGTTGCCGATCACGGAGCCGACGAGCGACGCCTTGACGACCTCGTCGAGCCCCTTCCCGAGCGCGAACAGGGCGATGATCAGCTCAGGCGCATTGCCGAACGTGACGTTCAGCAGGCCGCCGATGCCCGGCCCCGAGCGCGCCGCCAGCTCCTCCGTCGCGCGGCCCATCAGCGCCGCCGTCGGGATCACGCCGAGCGCCGAGCAGAAGAAGATCACGACCGGCGAGACGTGCAGGACGTCGATCAGGATCGCGATCGGGATGAACGGCACCAGCAGGTACGGCCAGCCCTCGCTGGAGCTGAGGAGCGCGCGGAGGCCCGTGGGCTGCTGGCTGGCGTCGGCGGCGGGCACGGGCCCGGCACCTTACTTCGTCTCGCGGCCCGCACCGCGCCCGGAGGCGCGGCGCGGGCGCCGGCGGGCGCGCCGGGCGGTCGGGCGGCTACTTACCGAGGAGGGCGGCGCACTTCTGCGCCTTCGCAACGTCGGAGCCGGCGTCGGTCAGGCACTTCGTGTACTTGTCGATGCTGGCCGAGCCGGTCCCGCTGGAGCTGCTCGAGCCGGAGCTGGAGCCGCTGAGGCCGGTGGAGCCGAGCAGGCCGGAGAACTGGCTCAGCAGCTCCGTCAGCGGGCGCGCGTTCGCGGGCCCCGTGATCGTCTGCGGCTGGTTGAGGTCGTCCAGCTCGAGCGTGAAGTTCACCGTCGCGGTCTCGGTCGAGCCGTTGCTTCTGTCGGCCGCCGTCAGCGTGACCGCGACTCTGCGCAGGGTGTGGTCGCTCTTCCCGGTCCAGACGTCGATCGTCGACGATCTGATCGCGGCGAGCGCCTGCTGGCGCTCGGCCGGCGTCAGCGCTCTCGGCAGCGATCTGCCGGCCGCGGCGCTGAGCCCCTGCTGGTCGGCTCTTCTCAGCAGCGTGTTGACGTCGTCGAGGAACTTGGAGGCGTTGAGCGAGGCAGTGATGTGCGTCGTCGCGGCCCCGCCGACGGTCGCGTCGCCCGCGATCGACGGCTTGCTGAGCCAGTCGAGCGGCGAGATCCCGTAGGCGCTCAGGCCGCTGCCGCTGGAGGTCGACTGGCTCGTCGTGGTGGCGAGGCTCTGCTGCAGCTCGGTGACGAGCTCGTCGGGCGCGACGTAGCTCGTGCCCTCGAGCTTGACCCACAGTCTCGCGCCGGTCGAGGTGAGGCCGGCCTGGATGCTCTGGCCCTGCGCGCTGAGGTCGGCGGCGAGGTCGAACTGCGGCAGTCTTCTCGCTCCCTCGGTCTGGAACGGGCCGCTGACCGCGACTCTGACCGGGCCTCTGAGCGTCGGGTCGCCCTGCGCGGTGATCCCGAGCGCGAGCGCGAGTCTTCCGCTTCTGACCGAGTGCTTTCCGCTGAACGTCTGGGTCAGGAGCGTCTGCGCGTCGCTGCTGGAGCCGCCGCCGGACGAGTTGGAGGAGCCGGAGGAGCCGCACGCCGCGACCACGAGCGCCGTCGCCACGAGCGCGACGAGCGCAACCACGCCGCGGCCGCGGTGTTCGAGGGCTCGATGGATCGAAGTCAACTGCAAGCTCCTTTTCAGAGGTGGCGGTGGCCCGCCGCGAGCGTACCATCCGCCCACGTGCCGACTCTCCGCTTCCTGGTGGCGCTCGTCGTCGTGCTGAGCGCCCTGTCGGCCGGCACCGCTGCCGCCTCCCCCGTGCTCGTGATGGACGGCTCCGGCCACGTCCACCACCGCAACGACCCCGCGCTGCCGGCCGAGACGACCACGCCCGCCGCGGCGCTCGCGAGCGTCGCCGCGGCGCCCCCGAAGGCGTCGCTCGCCTCGGCCGAGATCACCGTCCGCGGCCAGCTCAACACGCTCGCGGCGAAGAAGCAGATCAGCGCGGCGACGCGCACCAGATACCGCACCCAGTTCGACGCGGCCGTCAAGACCGCCGCGAAGCTGACCGGCACGCGTCGCACCGAGCTGCAGGCGGTGATCGACACGCTCCACGGGATCGCCGCCACGGGTCAGCTGACCGCCTCCCGCCTGCCCGCGCTGTTCGAGACGCTCGCCCGCAACCAGCAGTGGTGGACGACCGGCACCCTGATGTCCTACGGCCAGCGAGTCGAGTTCTCCGACAGCTCGATCGTGTGGGA
>JAATFK010000304.1 GCA_015655225.1 Solirubrobacterales bacterium
GCAGCGCGGCGGCGAGCGCCTCGACCTCCTCGCGCGCTTCGCCCCAGCCGGCGACGACGAGCGTCGGCGTCGCGATCCGCTCGAGCGCCTCCAGCGGCGTGTCGACCGAGCTGTCGAGCATGTGCAGCAGCGCCACCGGGTCGCCGTCGATCCGCTGCAGGTGCTGCTCCACTCTCCACTCCGGCGTGCCGGGCGCGAAGCTGCCGAGCCCCTCCAGCACGCGGCGGAAGCGCGCGCCGCTCGCCTACCGCGAGCTGGGGGAGGGGAGGCCGCTCGTGCTGCTGCACGGCTACTTCTCGAACGCGGTCGAGGACTGGATCCGCCCCGGCCACGCGGAGCTGCTGGCGGCGACCGGCCGGCGCGTCGTGATGCTGGACCTGCGCGGCCACGGGATGAGCGGCACGCCGCACGCCGCGGCCGCCTACCCGCCGGCCGTGCCGGCCGACGACGGCTTCGCGCTGATCGAGCGGCTGGAGCTGACCGACTACGACCTCGGCGGCTACTCGCTCGGGGCGCGCACGACCGTGCGGATGCTCGCGCGCGGCGCCGCGCCGGGACGCGCGATCGTCGCGGGGATCGATCTGAACGGGATCCTCCACACCTCCGGGCGAGAGCGAAGCGCGCACTTCCGCCACGTGCTCACGAACCTCGGCAGCTTCGCGCCCGGCACGCCCGAGTGGAGAGTCGAGCGCCACCTGCGGCGGATCGACGGCGACCCGGTGGCGCTGCTCCACATGCTCGACAGCTCCGTCGACACGCCGGCCGAGGCGCTCGCTCAGATCGCGACGCCGACGCTCGTCGTCGCCGGCTGGGGCGACGCGCGTGAGGAGGTCGAGGCGCTCGCCGAGGCGCTACCGGCCGGCCGTCACGCGGTCGTGCCCGGCAACCACACGACCGCGGTGATGGCGCCGGAGCTGGGCACGGCGATCGCGGACTTCCTGGGCGCGCCGTGACCGGCTCCGTGGGGTCCGCCGACCTCGTCGCGCTGCTGACCGGCCGCTGGTCGATCGAGCGCTCGCTGCTCGACCGGCGCGACGGGACGGCGGGCGCGTTCACGGGCGTGGCGACCTTCAGCCCCGAGGCGGACGGCCTGCTGTGGGACGAGGAGGGACGGCTGCGCTTCGGGGCGTTCGAGGGCCCGGCGACGCGCCGGCTGCGGGTCCGCCGCGACCCCGGCGGCTGGACGGTCCTGTTCGAGGACGGGAGCCTCTTCCACCCGCTCGACCTCGGCAGCGGTGGGGCCGCGGTCGAGCACCCCTGCGGCCCCGACGTCTACGCCGGCGCCTACGACCTGCGCGACCGGGACCGGCTCGACGTGCGGTGGGACGTGACCGGCCCGCGCAAGGACCAGGAGATCCGGAGCGTGTACCGGCGGATCGTCTGACCTCGCGGGCTGGCGCATCCGCGCTCGACCTGCTTGGATGCGGCCGATGAGGGGGCACGGGGGAGTCGGGGTCGTCACGCTGCTGCTCGCGGCCGGCCTCGCGACGGCCGCGCCCGCGACGCTGGCGGCGTCCACGACGCGCGGGTCCGCACCGGCGGCGGCCGCGACGCTCGCGACCCCCGCGTCCGCTCCGGCCGCACCCGTGTCCGCTCCGGCCGCACCCGTGTCCGCCGTCTACCCCGTCCCCGGCAACGGCGTCGCCGACTGCCTGCGCGCCGCCGGACCCGGGCGGCTCAGCCTGCTCGGGAGGGACGCCGCCGGCACCCTCGGCGGCGCCGACCTGATCGCCGCCGACCCGGCCGCTCCGCCGCTCGCCTCGACCGGCGTCCCCTTCCTCGGCGCGTCCGGCGCCTGTCCCGAGGTCGGCGCGTCCCCGCAGGCGTCGCCGCTGCCGACCGCCGTCGTCCGGCACGGACGCGGCCTGCGCGCCTGGTTCACGCTGCGGGTGGCGGCGCCCGGCGCCCCGCCCGTCACGCTCGCCGGCTCGCCGCGCGCGCCCGTGCGCACGGCGGCCGTCGCGAGCAACGCGAGCGGCGCGGCGGTGGTCGTGTGGGAGGAGGACTCGACGCCGCGCGTCTTCTCCGACGCGAGCGACCGGCTGCTGCTCGCGCGGCGCCCCGCCGCCGGCCAGCCGTTCTCGCCGCCGCGGGTGCTCGACCGCGGGCTCGCGGACCTCCCCGCCCCGCCCGCCATCGGGATCGACGCGCGCGGGAACGCGACCGTCGCCTGGCTGCGCGGGGGCGGCCCCGACGGTTCCGTCATCGTCGTCCGCTCACGGCCGGACGGCTCGCTCGGGCCCGACCAGCAGCTCGGGAGCGACGTGCACGACGAGCCATCCCTGGCGGTCGCGCCGGGCGGCGACGCGCTCGTCGCGTTCGTCGACGGCATCAGCGTGGATGCGTTCGAGCGTCCCGCGTCGGCTTCGCGCTTCGCCCGCCTCGCGGTGCCGTCCGGCGACGGCGACCTCGATCAGACGGCGGTCGCGCTCGCCGACGACGGCGGCGCGGTGGTCGCGACGCGCTGGAACGCGACGCTGTCGGCGTCGGTGCGTCCTCCCGGCGGGGCGTTCGGCCCGATGCGCCGGCTCGCCGGGCCGCCCCAGGCGGCGTTCGACGAGTCGATCGAGTTCTTCGTCTCGGGCGCGACCGGACCGCACCCGCCTCCCGACGACACCGGGCGCGCGCTGCACGCGGCGATCGGGAGCGACGGCTCGATCCTCCTCACGGCCGTCGAGCCCTCGACTGCCGGCGCCGCGGCGGTCGCGGTCGTCGCCCGCGGCTCGCTGACGGGCGGATTCACCAAGCCGCGACGGGTCGGCAGCCCGTGCCGCCCGGTCGCCGGCGCGACGCCGTTCGCGCTCGCCGCCGGCGGCCTCGGGCTCGCCTGGATCGACGACGCCCACGCGCTCTCGAACGACCTCTTCGACTCCGCGCTCGGCGGTGGCACGCTGCACGTGACGGCCGGCGCGCTCCCCGCCGCGCGCCGCGCCGCCGCGCCGCTGGATCCGGGGCTGCGGGCGCGCGTCGCCGGTCCGCGCACGCTGCGCGGCGGCCAGCCGCTGCTCGTCCGCGTCCGCTGCACGCGAGGGCCGTGCGACGTGCGCGCGAGCGCGCTGGAGGAGGTCCGCTCCGAGCTTGCCCACAGAGCCGACGCCACGCCGATCGAGGTCTCGCGGACGCTTCCGCGCGACCGCGTCGCGACGATCGCGCTGCGGCCCGACCGCAAGCTCACCGTGGCGCTGCCGCTGCAGCGGGTCGGCGTGATCGCCTGCACGCCCGACGGCCCGCGCGCCGCCAGCCTCACGCTGCGCCCGCGCCTGCGCGCCGCGACGTAGGAGGACTGGCTCAACCGACAGCAGCCGCCGCGACGACCCGCCGTTAGGCTCGCCCCATGTCTGATGAGCTGCGCTTCGACGACCAGGTCGTGATCCTCACCGGCGCCGGACGCGGCCTGGGCCGCGCCCACGCCCGCTACCTCGCCGCGCGCGGCGCGCGCGTCGTCGTCAACGACCTCGGGACCGGGATGGACGGCAGCGGCGCCGACCTCACGCTCGCCCAAGCGGGCGTCGACGAGATCGTCGCCGACGGCGGCCAGGCCGTCGCCAACGGCGACAGCGTCACGACGACCGAGGGCGCCGAGGCGATCGTCGCGACCGCGCTCGACAGCTTCGGCCGCGTCGACGCCGTCATCAACAACGCCGGCATCATCACGTACGACCCCTTCCCCGAGCTGACCCTCGACCGGCTCATGACCCACCTCGGGATCCACGTCGCCGGCACCTTCAACGTGACGAGAGCGGCCTGGCCGCGGATGGTCGAGCAGGGCTACGGCCGCGTCGTGACGATGACCTCCGCCGGCCTCTTCGGCTCCGCGCCGATGCTCGCCTACTCGACCTGCAAGGGCGCGCTCGTCTCGATGACGCGCGCCCTCGCGGACGCCGGCAGAGACCACGGCATCAAGGTCAACGGCGTCGCCCCGGTCGCCGAGACGCGGATGGTCAGCGACGCGACGCTGCGGGCGCGCGTCGGGCTCCCGCCGGCCGAGGAGACCGCCGCGCCCGACCCCGAGCGTGCGCCCGAGAAGGTCTCGCCGATGGTCGCGCTGCTCGCCTCGGCCGCCTGCCCGGTCAGCGGCGAGATCCTCAGCTCCGGGCTCGGGCGCCTGGCGCGGATCTTCGTCGCCGAGTCGGAGGGCTTCGTCGAGCGCGGCCTCGGCCCCGAGCAGCTGCTCGAGCGCTGGGACGCGATCATGGCGCCCGGCGCCTACACCGAGCCGGCGAGCACGGCCGAGTACGTCGCCCGCCGCGAGGCGCAGGTCGCGGACTACCTCAGTACTCGCTGACCTCGACGTTCCCGGCCGCGACCTCCAGCATCTCCTCCGACAGCGGCTCCTCCTTCATCAGGAGCGCGAGCGCGAGCGCGACCGCCATGAACGGGACGGTCCAGAGGAAGACCGTCTGGAAGCCGTGGACGCTCGTCCCGTGCGCGGCCAGGATCGCTCCGAAGAGCGCCGCCCCGAACGCGCCGCCGACCGTCTTGAAGAAGTTGAGCGCCCCGGTCGCGACCCCCAGGAAACGGTAGGCGACCGCGTTCTGTCCCGCCAGCACGGCGACCTGGACGAAGAAGCCGAGCCCGGCCCCGACGACCACCAGCAGCCCGCCGAGCAGCGGCAGCGGCGTGCCCGCGGTGACGCGACTGATCAGCAGCATCCCTCCGCCCGCGAGCACCGCCCCGATGATCGGGAAGGCCTTGTAGCGGCCGGTCTTCGAGACGACCCCGCCGGAGACGGCGGTCGCCGCGATCAGTCCCACCAGCAGCGGGATCAGGAACAGGCCGGCGCGGAACGCGCTCTCGTGGTGCACGTCCTCCATGAACAGCGGGACGTAGAGCATCGCCGCGAACAGCACGACGGTCGAGAGGAAGAAGAGCGCCGAGGAGATCGAGAAGACCGAGCTGCGGAAGAGGTGCAGCGGGGTGATCGGCTCGGCCGCGCGGCGCTCGACCAGCAGGTAGCCGGCGAGCGTGACGAGCGCGGCCGCGAGCAGCCCGAGGATCACCCCCGAGCCCCAGCCGTAGCGGTCCCCGCCCCAGACCGTGACGAGCAGCGCGGCGGTCGTGAAGAGCGTGACGAGCACGCCGCCGGCGACGTCGACCGAGCGCTCGCCGTGGTGGACCGGCAGCTTCAGCTTGGCGGCTATCACGACGAGCGCGACGAGTCCGATCGGCAGGTTGACGAAGAAGATCCAGCGCCACGACAGCTGGTCCACGAAGAGGCCGCCGAGCAGCGGCCCGGCGATGATCGCGAGCGTCGCCACGACCCCCAGGTATGCCTGGTACTTCGCGCGCTGGCGGGCCGGGATCAGGTCGCCGGTGATCGCCTGCACGAGCGAGCTGAGTCCGCCACCGCCGATTCCCTGCAGCGCCCGGAACGCGATCAGCATCCCCATCGAGCGGGAGAGGCCCGACAGCAGCGAGCCGAGCAGGAAGATCGCGACCGACAGCTGGAAGATCCGCTTGCGGCCGTAGAGGTCGCCGAGCTTGCCGAAGATCAGCGTCGTGACGGCGCTCGTGAGCAGATAGGCCGTCGCGATCCAGGAGGCGTCGGCGTGGCTGTGCAGCGAGTCGCCGATCCCGTCGATCGCGGTCGCGACGATCGTCTGGTCGAGCGTCGCGATGAACAGCACGAGCATCAGCGGGATCAGCAGGACCATGATCGCGCGGTTCGTGGGCGGGGTGGTCGTGGCGGTGGTCGTCATGAACAGAAAGGTTAGTCACTTACTTTTTCATGTCAAACACATTTGTGCCCGCATGTAAGATGTGGCGCATGCCCGAGCCCACCACTACGCCCGCGCTGGGGCTGCGCGAGCGCAAGAAGCTGGCGACCCGCCAGGCGCTGCTCGACGCCGCCGAGCGGCTGTTCGAGGCGCGCGGCTACGACCAGGTGACGGTCGCCGAGATCGCCGACGCGGCCGATGTCTCGGTCAAGACGCTCTTCACCTACTTCGCCTCCAAGGAGGACCTTGCGTTCGGGGCCGAGCACGAGCTGCGCGACGACCTCGTGCGCGCGATCGTCGGCCGTGACCCGGGGGCCTCGGTGATCGCCGCGACCGCCGCCGAGCTGCGCCGGCAGGCGAGAGCGAGCGCCCCCGGCGAGGTCGACGGCGTCGAGGGCTGGCACCGCGCGATCGGCGACAGCCCCGCGCTGCGCTCGCGGCTGCGGCGCATGTGGTCCGACTACGAGGACGCCGTCACGGAGGCGTTCGCCGCCAGCACGCCGGGGCTCGACGCGCCATCCGCGCGGCTGCTCGCGATGCGGGTGATCGCGCTCGTGCGCTCGCTCACGACCCCCGAGGTGCGCGAGCTGGTCGGCGCGAGCCGCGACCCGGTGCGCGCGCTGCGGCGCTGGATCGACCGGGCGGCGGCGCAGCTGGAGTGAGCGCTCGTGGCGCGGCGGCGCGGCGCGGGGGCGCGCTCAGGTCTGGAGGTCGAGGATCGCGTCGGCGAGCCACGCGACCTCGTCCTCCCACGACGCGACCGGCGCGGCGGGGCGCACGACGAACTTCGACAGCCCCGCCTCGACGTGGGCGAGCAGCAGCTCGCGCAGCGCGGGCGCGCCGACCGGCAGCAGCGCGAGCGGGTCGACCTCGGGCCGCTGCGTCCGCAGCCGCTCCAGCGCGGCGTCCGGCGGCGGGGTGCGCGCGTAGGCGATGGAGAGGCCGAAGTGCTCGTGGTCGACCTCGCGCGCGGCGGCCGCCGCGGCGGCCTGGATCCGCTCGCGGGCGAGCAGCGCCTCGGCGGGCGTGACGGCGGCGCCGAGCCAGCCGTCGGCGATCCGCCCGACGCGGTCGAGCGCCTTCGGCCCACGGCCGCCGAGCCACACCTCCAGCGGCTCCTGCAGCGGCCGGGTGGCCGGGGCGATCGAGGGGAACGACCACCGCGGCGAGTGGTGCTCGACCGTCTCGCCGGCCCACCACGCGCGCGCCAGCAGGAGCGCCTCCTCCAGCACCGCACCGCGCGCCGCGCCGTCGAGCCCGAGCGCCTCGCGCTCGCCCGGCTGGTCGATCCCGGGGACGAAGCTGAGCAGCAGACGGCCCCCGCTGAGGCGGTCGAGCTGCGCCAGCTCCTTCGCCAGCAGGAAGGGGTTGCGCCCGAGCGGGACGACGTTCGCGCCGAGTCTCAGCCGCGTCGTGCGGCCCGCCAGCAGGGCGAGCGCGAGGAGCGGGTCGACGGTTGGGGCAAGCGGCAGGTCGGAGAGCCAGACGCCGTCGAAGCCGCTCGCCTCGAGGGCGTCGGCGAAATCGTCGAGCGCGACGCGGTCGAGCCGCCCGGCGTCGGGAGCGACCGCAAAGCGGACTTTCATCGGAAGGGCTCCACGGGCTCATCCTGGCATAGTCCGCCCGTGCTCTACGCGGAGGATCTCATCGTCGGCCAGACCTTCGCGCTCGGCTCCATGGAGGTGACGGCGGAGGAGATCGTCGCGTTCGCGCGCCAGTGGGATCCGCTGCCGATGCACACCGACCCGGAGGCGGCGGCGCGCGGCCACTTCGGCGGGCTGATCGCGAGCGGCCTGCACACGATGGGCGTGGCGATCCGGCTGACGGTCGAGGCGCTGGTCGGCGATCTCGCGGTCGTCGCCGGCCGGGAGATACGGACGCTGCGGCTGCACAGACCCGTGCGGCCCGGGACGGTCCTGACGGGCTCGGTCGAGGTGACCGAGCAGCGGCTGCGCGACGACGGCCGCGGCGTCGTCGTCTGGGCGACCGAGCTGCACGACGGCGCCGGCGACCGCGTCCTCTCGCTCGTGACCGAGACGGTCGTCTTCCGGCGCGGGGCCGACGCGCCGGCCCGGCCGGCCAGCTAGCGGAAGGTGACGAGTCCCTCGGGGTCGCCGAGCAGGTGGGCGTGCTCGTTGAAGGCGAGGAGCGTCATGCCGCTGCGCCCGACGGCGATCGTCGAGAAGGCGGCGTTCACGACCACGCGATGCAGGGGCACGAAGCTCTGGGGCGCGCCGATCAGCGCCGCGCAGGCCGCCGCGAGCACGCCGCCGGAGGTGCAGACGAGCGCCGTCTCGCCGCGCCCGAGGGTCGCGCCGAGCTCGTGCAGCGCGGCCTGGACGCGGGCCTGGAAGCCCGGCCACGTCTCGCGCGTCGCGCTCGCGTCGCCGGCGCGCATCCACGCGCCGAGGGTCGTGTCGAGGAGCTGCTGGAAGTCGTGGGAGGAGAGCGTCGGCGCCCCGTCGGGGTCGGCGTGGAGCCGTGCCGACGCGGCCGAGTGGACGGTGAGGATGTCGTCGCTGTCGTACTCGTTCCAGCGGGCGTCCAGCTCCACCTCCCGCTCGACGACGGCGGCGATCGGGGCGGCCGTGTCGCGCTGGCGCACGAGCGTCCCGCTCACGAGCCGGTCGATCCGCGTCCCCCGCCGGCGCAGCTCCTCAGCGGTCGCCGCCGCCTGCACGTGCCCGCGCTCGGAGAGCACGTCGTAGTCGGCCGCACCGAGCGACGCCTGGGCGTGGCGGAGGAGGAGGATCGACGGCATCGGCGGGGGAGTATCGCGATCCGCTCGCGCCGACGGAGCCGTGGCGCGCGGGCGCTAGCCTGACGGTGCGTGAGGCTGGAGGCGACGAGGCACCGCGACATGCTGCTGATGCTGCTCGTGCTGGAGGCGGTCCTCGGGACGATCGCGGTCGTGGCCGCGATCATCGTCGAGCGCGCCTGCACCGGCCTCAGCGTCCCCGAGCCGGGGACGCCGCGCGCCGGCTACTGCGCCGCGCTGCCACCGCACGCGGCCGCCTGGCCGCTGCTGATCGGCGTGCCGTGCCTGCTCGCGCTCGTCGCCGTGCCGGCGCTCTGGCACCGCGGTCGCCTGCTGTTCGCGACCTCCGTCGCGCTCTGCCTGCTCCCGATCGCGAACGTCGCGGTCGTCGGCCTGCTGCCCGCCTACCAGGCGTGGTCCTAGGCGGCCCGCTCCTGACGGAAGCCGCCCTCGGCGCCGGCGCCCTCGACGAGGTCGACGTCGATCGCCAGCGCGATGCCTCTGCGGTCGGGGTCCTGACCCCGCTCGGCCTCGATCATGCCGGCGTAGACGGCGTCGTTCAGCTCCGGCGCGACGCGGATGCGGCCGCGGATCGAGAGGTACGCCGGCCCCGGCGTCGTCCCCGAGTAGTAGAGCAGCGACACCTCGCGGGGCGTCTGCGCGGCAAGCGCCAGTCCCTTGTCCGGCGTGCGCGCCCAGAGGCCGAGCGTGTCGGCCGAGAGCACCTGAAGGCTGCCGCGGAAGGAGAGCGCCGGCGCGCCGTCGTCGGTCACGTAGCCGAGGACGAGCGTCGCGCCGTGCTCGGCCGCTCCGTTGATCGCGAGGGCGATGTCGCCGGTGAGGTCCAGGTCTGCCATGGAAGTGCTCCTTGTCGTCGGTCGAACCGTCGCCCCCCATCCTCGCGGATTGGCGCGCGGGCAGGGCTGACGGTCAGGCTCGCAGCTCGATCCCGAGCCGTACCGGCCTGTGGGCAAGCGGGAGGCGCTCAGCCCTCGCGCGGGCCGTGCCGCGTCAGCGCGAGGCCGGGCGCGGGCGTCGCGCCCGGGTCGCCGCGCGCGCCCGCCGTCGGCAGCGTCCCCAGCCGACTGTGGAACGCCCGCGCGACGCGCTGCGCGTGGGCCTTCGCCAGCTCCGCGCGCTCGCCCGCGAACAGCTCGTCGACGGTCCCCGTCCAGAGCGCGAGCCAGCGCTCGAAGTGGCCCGCTCTCAGCGGGACGCGGGCGTTCAAAGCGACGTGCGGGGCGAAGGCGCCGCCGCGATAGGTCCCCGCGCCGAGCAGGATCGTCTCCCAGAAGGACGCGATCTCGGGGACGTGCGCCTCCAGGTCGAGCTTCGCGACGTCCGTGAACAGCCAGCCGATCACCGGGTCGACGAGCGCGCGGCCGTAGAAGGCGCGCACGAGCCGCTCGCAGTCGTCGCGGTCCTCGATGTCGTGGCGGTCGCCGACGGCGATCATCGCCCTGATGATGGCAGCGTCGCGGCGCCAGCCCCCGGGCCGGCGGTGGACAGGTGACTATATGGTCACGTATGCTCCGCCGATGGACGACGTCTTCAAAGCTCTCGCCGACCCGACCCGCCGCGGCCTGCTCGACGAGCTGTTCCGCCAGGACGGCCAGACGCTGAGCGCGCTGGAGCGGCGGCTCCCGATGTCGCGCTTCGGCGTGATGAAGCACCTCAGAGTGCTGGAGGACGCGGGCCTCGTCGTGACCCGCAGACGGGGGCGCGAGAAGCTCCACTTCCTGAACGTCGTCCCGATCCGGCTCGTCCACGACCGCTGGGTGAGCAAGTACGCCGAGCCGTGGGCGGCGACGCTCACGGACCTCAAGCGAAGCATCGAGGAGACCACCATGGAGCGCGTGTTCGAGATCTACATCAAGACGACGCCCGAGCGGCTGTGGGAGGCGATCACCGACCCCGAGCTGCGCAGCCGCTACTCGTTCGGCGTCGGCGTCGCCTCCGACTGGACGCCCGGGTCGGAGTACGAGGCGCGGCACGTGCGCACGTCGCAGCTGATCAGCCAGGGCGAGAACCTCGAGGTCGACCCGCCACGCCGGCTGGTCCAGAGCTTCGCCGCCCGGTGGAGCGACGACGTCAGAGCCGAGGGCACCTCGCGCGTCACCTGGGAGATCGAGCCGATCGGCGACTCCTGCCGGCTGCTCGTGACCCACGATCAGCTGCGCGAGGGTGCGAACGCACAGCTCTACGGCGGCTGGCCGATGATCCTCTCCGGCCTCAAGACGTTGCTGGAGACGGGCGAGCGGCTGACGACGCCGGGCTCTCAGTACGAGAGCGGCTGGTAGGCGCGGCGCGCGGCGTCAGCGCGCGGCGGTGGCGGCGTCCACGAGGGCGGCCGCGACCGCGCGCGCGGTCGTCGCCGCGGTCGGGTCGTGGTCGAGGTCGGCCGTGACCGAGGCGCCGTCGTAGAGCAGCACGAGCTGGTCGGCGAGCTGCTCGGGCGCGGCCGCTCCGGCGGCGCTCGCGAGCTGCACGAACAGCGCGCGGACCCAGGCGCGGGAGTCCTCCACGACCCCCTTGACGGCGCTGCCCGAGGGTGCCTCGGCGCTCGCCTTCACGAGCGCGCAGCCGTGGAAGCCGGGCTCGGCGAACAGCTCGCCCTGCGCGTCGAAGACCGTCAGCAGGCGCTCGCGGGGGGACAGGTCGGCGGTCGCGAGCCGCTCGGAGAGGCGCGCCTCCCAGGCCGCGTGGCGCCGCTCGAGGTAGACGCGGATCAGCTCGTCCTTGCTGCCGAAGGCGTTGTAGAGCGACGCCTTCGCGACGCCGGCGCGCTCGATCACGCGGTCGATCCCGACCGTGCGGACGCCCTCCTCGTAGAACAGCTCGTCGGCCGCCGCCAGCAGGCGCTCGCGGGCGGAGGCTCTCGGTGGGCTCTGCGTGGACATGGCTTGACCGTACCAGACCGATCTGTCTATAGTGACCGACACCAGACAGACCTGTCTGTTCATTTCAGCAGAGATGGAGCCTTTCATGACCGCCACTCAGCACCACGACCTCCAGGGCGAGCGCGCGCTCGTGACCGGCGCGACCTCCGGCATCGGCCGCGCGATCGCCCTCCAGCTCGCCCGCGAGGGCGCCGAGGTGATCGTCCACGGCCGTGACGAGGCGCGGGGCGCCGAGGTCGTCGCCGAGATCGAGGCGGCCGGCGGGACGGCGCGCTTCGTCGCCGCCGACCTCGGCGACGCCGACGACGTCGTGCGGCTGGCGCGGGAGGCCGGCGCGGTCGACGTCCTCGTCAACAACGGCGGCTTCTCGATCTTCGCGCCGACCGCCGAGATCGCCGTCGACCGCTTCGACGCGATGTTCGCCAGCAACGTCCGCGCCCCGTTCCAGCTGGTCGGCGCGCTCGCGCCCGGGATGGCCGCGCGCGGGCACGGCAGCATCATCAGCACCAGCTCGATGGCAGCGACCGTCGGCCTCGTCGGCGGCGGTGCCTACGGCGCGACGAAGGCGGCGCTCTCGCTGCTGACGCGCTCCTGGGCGGCCGAGTTCAGCCCCGCCGGCGTGCGCGTCAACGCGATCGCCCCCGGTCCCGTCTACACCAGCTCGCAGCCGCGCGAGCTGTACGACCAGCTCGGCGCCACGACGCCGATGAACCGCGCCGCCGAGCCGACCGAGATCGCCGAGCTGGTCGCGTTCCTCGCCTCCCCGCGGGCGTCGTACATGACCGGGGCGGTCGTCGCGGTCGACGGCGGCCGCACGGCTGTGTAGCTCAGTCCCGGAGGGCGAGGATGCGCGGCCGCAGGTCGGTCGCCCAGCGCCACAGGGTGAGGTGCGGGAGCGCCACGGCGGCGGCGTCGCGCAGGTCGCGGTCCTCGGTCGCGAGGGGGACGCCCTGGGCGGCGGCGGTCACGGCGACCCGCGCGTCCTCCTCGCTGACGCCCCGGCTGTCGAGCAGCAGGTCGAGGGCGGTCGCGAGGCGGTGATCCCGCTCGTCGGGCGGCGGGACCACCAGCACGCGCACGCGCTGCAGCCGGCGGCGGTGCTCGCGGTCCGGAGTGGCGGCGATCTCGGCGATCGTCTCGGTCGCCGCCCGCAGCTCGAGCCAGCGGGCGGAGGTGAGCCGGTCGACCTCGGCCAGCAGCTCCGGCTCGGCCGCGATCAGGTCGAAGACCATCGCGTCGATCAGGCAGCGGAGAGCGTCCACCGGCCCAGGGAACCACAGCGGCGCCCGGCGGTGCGGCGCGGTGGGCGGGAAGGAGCGGGGCCCGCGCGGCGTCCTGGAGGTGACGCCTTCCCCGACCCGAGAGGATCCCGATGTCCCTGACGTCCTCCGCCGCAGCCCGCACGAACGGCTCGGCGCCACCGGCGACCGCCGCCGTCGCCCCGCCCGCCGTCACGACCGCCAACCAGCTGCTGCTGGCGCGCGGCGTGACCGTCGTCGGCCTCGCCGGGGTCGGGCTCGTCCACGTGCTCGACAGCGTGGACACGTTCCACGAGACACGCTGGCTCTTCTGGCTCTACATGGCGCTGGTGGTCGGCTCGGTGCTCGTCGCCGGTCTCGTCCTCCAGGGTCATCGCTCGGCGTGGGCGCTCGTCGCGCTGGTCGCGCTGGCGCCGCTCGTCGGCTACGTCGTCAGCCGCACGGTCGGGCTGCCGGGTGACAGCGACGACAAGGGCAACTGGACCGAGCCGCTCGGCCTCGCGTCGCTGTGGATCGAGGTCGGGTTGCTCGCGGTCGCCGGCTGGGCCGTCGCGCTGACCGCGCGGCGCGGCCGCTGACGCCGCGCGTCCGCCGCACCCGCCGAAACGGCTCTGGGAAGGAATCGCACCGACCCGGCGTCCTCGCTCCCGACAGTCACTTTCCCATCACCGGAGGTTCCACCTTGTTCGCTTCCCGCAGTCGTCGTCTCGTCCTCTCCGTCCTCGCGGCCGCGATGCTGGTGCTCGCCGCCGCCGTCCCGGCGCTCGCCGCCAGCTCCGCCAGCTAGACGCTCAGCAACTTCAAGATCACCGGCACGTCGAGCGCGAAGGCCGGCAGCGTGACCTTCAAGGTCAAGAACAGCGCCTCGATCGAGCACGAGCTGGTCGTCATCAAGACGAACACCCCCGCCGCCAAGCTGAAGGTCAAGAACGGCGAGGCCAGCGAGGCCGGCAGCGTCGGCGAGGTCGAGCTGGGCGGCGGCTCGTCGAAGACGCTCAAGCTGAACCTGAAGAAGGGTCACTACGTGCTGATCTGCAACGTCAAGGGTCACTACATGGCCGGCATGCACAAGGACTTCACCGTCAAGTAGTCGTACGCCGCACCGCCAGCCCGCCGGGTCCGCGACGATGCGGTCGCGCCCGGCGCGCTCGGCGGGGGCGAGCGCCGAGCGGCGCGACTGGACGGCGGGAGTAGGTTGGAGGGGTGAGCACGGATCCGCCGGCCGACGGCCCCGCACCCCAGCTTCCGGTGGTCGCGCTCGTCGCCTCGGCGGGTGGGATCGCCGCCGTCTCGCACGTCCTCGGCCAGCTGCCGGCGGGGCTGCCCGCCGCCGTCGTCGTCCTGATCCACCAGGAGCCCGACCGCGTCGGCACGCTCGTCGAGCTGCTCGCGAACCGCTCGGCGCTGCCGGTTTCGGCGGCGACGCACGGCGGGGCGCTGCGCTCCGGGCAGGTCGTCGTCGCGCCCGCCGGCTCCCACCTGCTCGTCACGCCCGGGCCCGCGACCGCGCTTGTCGTCTCCGGGGTGGCGCCCCCCAGCCGCCCGTCGGCGGACCTGCTGCTGACGACGCTCGCGATCGCCGCCGGCCCGCGCGCGACCGCCGTCGTGCTGTCGGGCGGCGGACACGACGGCGCGACCGGCGCGACCGCCGTCCACGTCTTCGGCGGGACCGTCGTCGCGACCGACGAGGCGACCTCCAGCTCGTTCTCGATGCCGCTCGCGACGATCGAGCGCGACGGCGCGATCGACCACGTCGTCGCGCTCGACGAGGTCGCCCCGCTGCTCGCCGAGCTCGTCGCGGTCTGATCGAACGCTCAGTGCGAGCGTCTCCCCATCAGCCGGCGTGAGAGCGCGAGGCCGAACCAGAACCAGCCGAACGCCGCCGCCGCGAGCGCGGTCGCGACCACCGCGGTCGACTCCTTGAAGAGGAAGTCGGTCACGAGCAGCACCGCGCACGTCATCGCGAGCGCCAGCGCGACGAGCCCCGCGAGCGCCATCCGCGTCGCCGTGTGGATCAGCTGCGGCTTGTCGCGGTGGCGGAACATGATCCGGTGATAGGCGGTCGGCGCGATGAACAGCGCCGAGGCGAACGCGGAGCAGAGCAGCGTCACGAGGTAGAGGTCCTTCTGGAAGTCCGTCACCTGCCCGAAGCGCTGGTTGAACGGCACCGCCAGCAGGAACCCGAACAGCAGCTGGACGCCCGGCATCGCCACCCGCAGCTCCTGCAGCAGCTCGCCCAGCTGGCGGTCGAGCTGCTCCTGCTCGCCCTCGACCTCGTCGGATGGCGTCTTCATGGAGGGGACTCCTACCCCGATCGCGCCGGTCCGGCGCGCCGTCTAGCGTTCGCTCGCGATGGCTGCCCGGACGACCCGCTTCGACCGCCGCGAGCTGGCGGCGATCTTCGTCGGCGGCTTCGCCGGCGCGGTCGCGCGGGCGGAGCTGGCGACGATCCAGTCGTCCGGCGCGGGCGCCTGGCCCTGGGGGACCTTCGCGGTGAACGTCGCGGGCGCGCTCCTGCTCGGCTGGGTCGCGACGCGCCTCGCCGAGCACGTGCCGCCGCGCGCCTACCACCGGCCGCTGCTCGGGACCGGCTTCTGCGGCGCGCTGACGACCTTCTCGACGTTCCAGCTGGAGCTGCTGCGGATGCTCGACGGCCACCACGCCGGGCTGGCGGTCGCGTACGCCGCCGCGAGCATCGCCGGCGGCCTGCTGGCGGTCGCCGCCGGGTCCGCGCTCGCCCGCCAGCCGCGCGCGGTGGCGCCGTGACGCTGCCGGTCGTGCTCGCCATCGGGCTGATCGGCGGCCTCGGCTCGCTCGCCCGCTTCCTGCTCGACGCGGCCGTCGCCGCGCGTGTCGGGCGGGCGTTCCCGTGGGGGACGCTGACGATCAACCTGTCCGGCTCGTTCGTGCTCGGGCTGCTGACCGGCCTCGCACTGCGAGGCGACGCGCGCCTGATCGTCGCGACCGGCCTGATCGGCTCCTTCACGACGTTCTCGACCTGGATGCTCGACAGCGTCCTGCTGCGGCGCTCGGGGATGGTGCGGCTCGCGGCGCTCAACGTCGCCGGCAGCATGCTGCTGGGTTTTGGCGCGGTCGCGCTCGGGAGAGCGATCGGGACCGCGTTCTAGGCGCGCCGCCTACGCCGCCGGCGCTGTGGGCGCGAGCGTGCGGGAGCTGCCGGCGAGCAGCACGCGCGTGACGAGCGCGGGGTCGTCCCACATCGGGACGTGGCCGCAGTCGGGCAGCGTCAGCGTCTCGACGTGCGGGGCGCGCAGCGGCGCCGGGCGCAGCAGCCGGTCGCGCTCGCCCCATGCGACCGTGACCGGCAGGTCGAGCCGCTCGGCGCCGGTGAAGAACGAGCTGCGCATCGCGAAGCTGGTCGCCTCGTAGGCGGTCGCGCGGGCGTAGGAGCTGACCATGCGGCGGGCGGCCTCGGCGGGGACGCGCTCCGGGTGGGCGACGAAGTTCGCGAGCGCGAGCCGCCGCAGGCTCTCGCTCTGGAGCAGCAGCGGGAGCGCCGGGGCGAGCGCTCTCGCCGCCAGTCGCGCGGGGCTCTGCGTCGGGCCGGTCGCGCGCGTCAGCGGTCGGCCCCAGAGGCCGGCGGGGCAGATGCAGGTGACCGTGTGGGCGCGGTTCGCCTTCGCCAGCTCGAGTGCGACCCAGCCGCCGAGCGAGTTGCCGGCGACGTGGACGCGGTCGAGCCCAAGCTCGTCGAGCAGCGTCGCGACGGCGCCGGCGAGCGCGGCGGGCGTCGGGTCGACGCCGTCGGGCAGGGGCGGCGAGTGGCCGAAGCCGGGCAGGTCGAGCGCGATCAGGTCGCGGCCGGAGGCGAGCCGGTCGATCACCGGCTCCCAGACGCACAGCTCACTCCCGATCCCGTGGATCAGGATCAGCGGCTCGCCCGTGCCGGTGCGGATGAAGTTCAGCGCCATCGCAGCCCTTCTACGGACGCGCGCGGCGGGCGGATGACCGATGTGAGGCGTTCTCTGTGTCCTCTAGACACATAGATTGCCTCAGGTCGCGGGGAGGCGGTGCGGCGCGCGCTACTGCAGGCCCTCGCGCGCTTCGCGCACGAGCGTGACGGCCTCGGGGAAGACGACGGCCATGACGCTGCGGATCTGCTGCGCCTGCTCCTCCGTCGTGCCCTGGATGTTGACGCGGTTGACCGCCGCCACCGTCAGCTCGACGGCCAGCTTGATCGCGTTGTCGGCCCAGGCGAGCTTCTGCGCTCCCTGCATCGAATCCGCGAACTCAGCCATTCTGCGCTGAAGCTCGTCCGGATCGCCGAAGAGTCCTCCAAAACCTTCCATGCACCCCATGGTAGCCACTGGCGAGCAGCGGCTACGCTGCGGCGCGATGACCGTCACGATCGAAGGCGCCGGAGTCGACCTCGCGTGCGAGGTGGAGGGCGACGGCACGCCCGTCCTGCTGGTCCACGGGATCGCCGCCGGCGCCCGCACCTCGGCGGGGCTCGCGGCCGCACTCGCCGTCGCCGGCGACGCCCGGGTCGTGCGCTACGACCGCCGTGGCTACGGGGCGAGCGGCGCGCCCGAGCCGTACGAGCGCACGACCGTCGCCGAGCAGGCCCAGGATGCCCGCGCCGTGCTGGCGGCCTTCGCGGACGGGGAGCCGGCGGTCGCCTGCGGGACCGACTTCGGCGCGCTCGTCGTGCTCGACCTCCTCGTCCACAGCCCCGGGCTGCTGCGCGGGGCGGTGCTCGTCGCGCCGCCGCTGCACCAGTTCTCGCTCGACGCGACCGAGGCGCTCTCGCGCGAGCGCGCGGCGCTCGAAGGGGTCCTGCGCGAGGGCGGACCGGAGGCGGCGGTCGCGGTGCTGGCGCCGGATGCCGACGCGGCCGCGCGGTCCGACCACCGCGCCGTCTTCGCCGACTACGGCGGGCTCGCGAGCTGGCCCGTCACGCGCGGCGAGCTGCGCGCGGTCGCCGTGCCGGTGCACGTGCTGAGCGCCCCCGACGCGCCCGCGCACCTGCGCGAGGAGGCCGACGCGCTCGTGCGCCTGCTGCCGCGGGGCCGAGCGGTCGAGAGCACCGACCCGCTGGCGTCGCTGCGCGAGCTGCTGGCGAGCAGCGACTGAGGCGCCCGACCACCGCCGCCCGAGCCCGATCTGGCTCGTGGCCCGCCGAGTCCCACCGCGCGGCCGGGGTGCCCGCGACTCAGGTCCGCAGCGCCTCGACCTCGTACTCGAGGAACCCCCCGAGCGCATCGAGGAACGCCCCCGCCTCGAACGCCGTCGCCGGACTCAAGACCCCGACCCGGTCGTAGCCCGCCGCCGTCATCAGCGCGGCGCCATGGACGGCGGTCGCCGCCGTCAGGCCGTAGACGTCGGTGCCGCGCACGACGCCGCTGCGGCTGCGCCCGTCCTCGCCGTGCGCGACCGCGACGACCGTGTAGCGCGCCCCGCGCCGGCGCTCCTCCGACGGTCCCTCGGGGATCCGCCCGAGCGCCGGCTCCAGCAGCGCCTTCAGCGGCGAGCGCAGCGCCAGCCCGAGCGCCGGCGTCAGCAGCCCGACGAACGGGGCCAAACGGTCGTCGCCGGCGAGCGTCTCGACCGTGATCAGCGTCGTCACCTTCCGCGTGCGCACGTGGTGGGGGACGGTCAGCACCTCGCCCGACGGGTAGCGCATCACCGGCCGCGACCCGTCCGGGGCGGGGAAGGGGAAGCGGCCGCGCGGCACCCGCAGGGGAGCCGTGCGCCACCCGCCGTCCTCGTAGACGATCGTCCCCTCGCCGGCCATCCCGAGCGCGCTGCGCGTCGTCCCCCGCGTCGGCTGGATCCCCTTCGTGGCGTAGGCGATCACCAGCTCCCGCAACGGCTCGACGCCCTCCGCGACGAGCCGCGCGAGCAGGTCGCCGGGCACGTAGTCGAAGCCCATCGCCGGCACGAGCGCGACGCCGGCCTCGCGCGCGGGCTCGTCCCAGCGGTGGCGCAGCCGGTTCATCCAGCCCTGCTCGCCGCTCGTGTCGACGTA
>JAATFK010000600.1 GCA_015655225.1 Solirubrobacterales bacterium
CTCGAGAGGCTTCGGCTGGGCGTTCCGCGTCGCGGCGCTGATGCTGCTGCTCGGCGTCCCGCTCGCGCGCCGGATGCGCCGCACGCCGGCGATGGCCCGCGCCGCCGCGGCCGAGGCGGCCGCCGCTGCCGCCGCACCGCCTCCGCCCACGCCCGAGCCGGCGATGGCGCTTGCCGCCCCGGCCTCAGCCTCGGCCGAGTCGCGGATCGAGCAGCTGGAGACGGCGCTCCAGGAGCTGCGCAAGGAGATGGCCGCGCACGACCGCGACGGGGACGAGCGCGCGTGAGCCCGCGTCCGTGTCCCTGTGCGCCGCGGCGCCGCTCAGGCGGCGACGGCGAGCGCCGTGATCTGGTCGAGCCGCGGCGTGACGCCGTACAGCTCGTGCGCGCGGAAGCGGCTGAAGAGCCGGTGCTCCGGCCCGTGGAAGTCGGAGGAGCCGGTCGTCTGGAGGCCGAGCGCCGCGCAGCGCTCCGCCAGCAGCCGCGTCTGCTCGGCCGTGTGCGGCGGGTAGAAGACCTCGACGCCGTCGAGCCCGGCGGCGACGAAGCGGTCGATCGCGGCCAGCACGCGGTCGTCGGCGTCGATGTCCCAGAAGGGATGCGCCCAGACCGCGAGGCCGCCGGCGTCGTGCACCCAGCCGATCGCCTCGACGACCGTCGGACGCGTGCGGGCGAGGTAGCCGGGCGTGCCGGGGATCAGGTAGGCGGGGATGAAGGAGGAGACGTCGTCGTGTCCCTCCGCCGCCAGCCGCTCGGCGTTCGCCGGATGGCTGAGGACCGCCTGCGCGAGGTGCGGGCGGCCGATCGGCTTGCCGCTGGCACGACGGGCCGCGAGCGGCGCGTCGTCGACCGCGAAGCCGAGCTCGTTCAGTCTGTCGGCCATCCGCTGGGCACGCAGCTCGCGATCGGCGCGGGCGCCGAGCAGCCGCTCCGCCAGCACGGGATCGTGATGGTCGATCCCGTAGCCGAGCAGGTGCAGGTCCTCGTACTCGCCGTCGACGGCCGAGATCTCGGTCGCCGTCACGAGCGCGATGCCGTGCTCGCGGGCGGCCGCCAGCGCCTCGTCGACGCCGTCGATGGTGTCGTGGTCGGAGAGCGCGAGCAGCTCGACGCCCGCCGCGGCCGCGGCCGCGACGACCTCGGCGGCCGGCAGCACGCCGTCGGAGTGCAGCGAGTGAGACTGGAGATCGAAGGTCGGCGCGGACACGGCGGCCGAGGATATCGGGGCGCAGGAGCGGACGCGGGGGCGCCGGCTCACGAGAGGGAAAGGGCATGACCAGCAGCAACGTCACATGGCATCAGGGAGCTCTCCAGCGCGCCGAGCGCTGGGAGGCGCTGGGTCAGCGCGGAGCGACGCTCTGGCTGACCGGGCTGCTGGCCTCCGGCAAGTCCACGATCGCCGCCGCGGTCGAGGCGCGGCTCGTCCGCGCCGGCCGGCCCGCGTACCGGCTGGACGGCGACAACCTGCGACACGGCGTCTGCGGCGACCTCGGCTTCAGCGCCGGCGACCGCGACGAGAACGTGCGGCGCACCGGCGAGGTCGCGCACCTCTTCGCCGACGCCGGCACGATCGCGATCGTCTCCGTCGTCTCGCCGTACGCGGCGAGCCGCCGCGCGGCTCGCATCCTGCACGAGAGCGACGGCATCCCGTTCGTCGAGATCTTCGTCAACACGCCGCCGGAGGAGTGCAAGCGGCGCGACCCGAAGGGTCTCTACGCGCGCGCCGCGGCCGGCACGCTGACCGGCATGACCGGCGTCGACGCGCCGTACGAGGCGCCGATCGACCCGGAGCTGGAGCTGACCTCCGCCTCCGACGTGGCGGCGTCCGCCGACGCGGTGATGGCGGCGCTCGACGCGGCGACCGCGCGCTCGGCCGCGGCCGACTCAGCCGCCGGTCACGTCGCGCCGGAGGAAGGTCGTCAGGCCGATCGCAAGCGCGGGCAGCGCGTAGCAGGCTGAGACCCACGCCGAGCGCACGATCGGCGCCCAGTCGGCGGGCGTGCGCAGCAGTCCCTGCCAGGCGTCGAACTGCGTCGAGAGCAGGTAGGGCTTGAGGAAGTCGAGCCCCGAGATGACGCCCAGCAGCTGCATGATCAGCGAGGCCATCAGGGCGCCGACGACCGCCGCCGCGGAGTTGCGCGTGACGGTCGAGAGCAGCAGCGCGATCGACGCGAGCGCGAACAGCGGCATCGCGTAGGCGCCGAGCGAGGCGACCATCAGCAGCAGCGCGCGGCCGACGCCGATGCGCGTGCCGGAGAGCGACGTGAGCGGGTGCAGGCCGTAGCGCAGCCCGCCCAGCAGCAGCCCGACGCCGGCGAACAGCACGAGCGCGAGCAGCGCGTAGGTGAATGCCGCCAGCATCTTCGCGAGCCAGATCTGCTGGCGGTCGACCGAGCGCGTGAGGATCGTCTTGAGCGTGCCGTTGCCGTCCTCGTTGGCGACGATGTCGCCAGCGACGAGCGAGACGATCAGCGGCAGCAGCCAGATCGAGCTGAACAGCAGCAGGACGGGCGGGATCGCGAGGCCGGTCTGGCGCACGTAGCGGCCGAACGGGACGCCGTCCGGGCCGCCGTGCTGGACCATCAGCGAGACGACGAAGATGACCGGAATGATGATCGCCGAGCCGAGCCCGAGGTAGGTCCGCTTCTGCGCCCACAGCTTGCGCAGCTCCCAGCGGTAGATCGCCCGGATCGGCGGCCGGGCGTGGCGGCGCGGGGCCGGGGCGGCGGTGATCGCGACGCGCTCGGCCGGTGGTGTGGGGGTCGGGGCGGCGGTCGTGCTCATGCGGGCAGCCCGTCCCCTTCCGTGAGTCTGAAGAACAGCTCCTCCAGCGAGGCGGCGGCGGGGACGAGCGCGAGGATCGCGACGCCCGCCTCGACGAGCGCGACCGACAGCTCTCCGGCGACCGTCTCGTCGGCCGCGAACGCGAGCCCGTCGGCGCGTTGCACCGGGTCCTCGACGCCGGGCTGCTCGCGCGCGACCGCGAGCGCGCGGCGGTCGTCGGTGGTGCGCAGCCGGTAGCGCTGGCCGGTCGACCGCAGCAGGTCGGTCAGCCCGCCCTCGTAGATCACGCGGCCGGAGCGGACGATCGCGAGCCGGTCGCACAGCTCCTCGACCTCGGTCATCAGGTGGGAGGAGAGCAGCACCGTGATGCCGTCGGCGGCGAGCCTCCGGACGAGCTGGCGCATGTCCCGCATGCCGGCCGGGTCGAGCCCGGTCGTCGGCTCGTCGAGCAGCAGCAGGCGCGGGTCGCGCAGCAGCGCGGCGGCGATCCCGAGCCGCTGTCTCATGCCGTGCGAGTAGCCCTTGACCTTGTCGTCCTCGCGCTCGGTCAGGTCGACGGTCGCGAGCGCGTCGTCGATCCGGTCGCCGGCGTCGCCGCCGTCGAGCGCGGCCATCAGCTCGAGGTTGCGGCGCGCCGAGAGGTAGGGATAGAAGCGCGGCGCCTCGACGAAGCCGGCGACGCCGTCGAGCGCCGCCGCGCCCTCCACCAGCGGGTCGCGGCCGAACAGTCTCGCGGTCCCCTCGTCCGGGGTGATCAGCCCCAGCAGCATCCGGATGGACGTCGTCTTGCCGGCGCCGTTGGGGCCGAGGTAGCCGTAGACGGTCCCGGCCTCGACCGTCAGGTCGACGTGGTCGACCGCCGTGAGCTGGTCGTAGCGCTTGACCAGCCCGCGGGCCTCGATCGGGTGTGGGGCGCTCGCGACGGCGCTCATCCGAGCTGGCGGGCCGCCGTCTCCGCCGCGGCGGCGGGGATCGAGCCGACGACGGTGAACGCGACGCCGCCCTTCTCGAACGTCACGCCGGTGCCGAGCGCGGTCGACAGCTCCTGTCCGGTCGCGCCGTTGATGTTGATGCTCGGCAGCGACATCTCGTCGTGGTGGCCGCCGCTCGTCGTCTGGTCGGCGCTCGCCGCCGACTCGACCACGGCGATCCCGCCGAGCCCGGTGCCGTAGGTGACGACGGCCGACGGATGGTCCTGCTCGCCGGCGAGCCAGACCTGCTTGCGGGGGAGGCCGGCGAGCGTGTCCGGTGCGGAGAGCGTGAACGGCAGCTTCGCCTGCACCGCTCTGACGCCGGTGACCTTCGTGTGGTCGTCGGTGCCGCCGGGGCTCGCGGGGCTCGTGCTCTGTGAGACGAGGTCGTCGACCTTGGCGCCGGCCGGCGGCGCGATCGCGACGTCGCTGTCGGAGACCGAGCCGAAGGAGATGCTCGTCGCGGTCAGCTCCAGCACCGGGCTGCTGTCGCCCTGCGCGTAGACGGCGGCGCGCAGCGGCGTGCCGTTGGCGGCGTCCCACGCGACCTCGGCGGCGCCGAGCAGGCCGCCGTCGCCCTTCGGGGTGACCTTCAGCGTGTAGCTCGGCTGGCCGCCGGTCGAGGTCGGCTGCGCGCCGGAGAGGTTCCACTCGCCGGCGAGCTTCGTGAGCGTGCTCTGGATCGCGGCGAGCGTCGGCGGCGCGTCGTCGGCCCTGGTCGTCGTCTTGGGTTCCTGCGGCAGCGCGATCTTGTAGGCGGTGTTCGAGGTCGCGTCGTAGATCGTCACGACCTTGCCGTCGGAGACGATCTGCGCGTCGCCGGAGTCGGACTGCAGCTCGATCCGAAAGCGGCCGTCGTTCGTGACCCAGAGGCGGCCGTCGGCGCCGCTCATCAGCGGCGAGGTGGTGCCCTGCGGCAGGGCGCCCGAGGGGATCAGGTGGTTCGTGAAGTGGACGTTCGCGGTCACGCCGGTGACGGAGTGGGAGCCGGCGAGCGCGTCGTGGATCGCGTTCGCGAGGGGCTTCGCGGGCGGCTTCTGGTGGTTGCTCGTGAGCGCGGCCTGAGCGATGCCGGCGCCGGCGATCAGCACGACCAGGCCGATCGCGAGAGCCAGCAGGCGGCGGGTGGGCATCGTCCTCAGGCGGTTCATCTGCGTCCCTTCGGGTTCGTCGAGTGCACCACTGTTCTACCCGGCGAGTTGGAGAGATCTCTGAGGAGCGGCAGCTCGAGCGTGAAGCTGGCGCCCGCGACCGTGACCGAGCCGCCGTGGCGCTCGGCCGTCGCGCGGACGATCGCGAGCCCGAGGCCCGAGCCGCCGGGGGCCGCGTCGTCGCCGCGCCAGAAGCGCACGAAGGCGCGCTCGGCCTGCGCCGGGGTGAGGCCCGCGCCCTCGTCGGTGACGGCGATCCGCGCGTGGCGGACGCCCTGGGTGACCGTGACCGTGACGCGGCCCTCGGGCGGCCCGTGGCGCAGGCCGTTCTCGACCAGGTTGCGCAGCGCGCGGGCGAGGGCGGCGCGGTCGCCTCGCACGTGGGCCTGGTCGGCGCCGGGGGCGACCACCGTCGCGACGCGGGCACGCGCGTCCGGCGGCTCGATCTCGGCGACGACCGCGCGGGCCAGCTCCGCGACCGCGATCGACTCCCCGGGCGGCTCGGGGGCAGGTGCGGCGGCGTCCTCGCGAGCGAGGGCGAGGAGGTCGTCGAGCAGTGTGGCGAGCCGTTCGGCGTCGGCCTCGATGTCGGCCAGCGCCTCCGGGTCGGCGCCGTGCCGGGCCACGTAGGCGGCGTTGCCGCGCAGCGCCGTGAGCGGGGTGCGCAGCTCGTGGGAGGCGTCGTCGACGAAGCGGCGCTCGCGCTCGCCCGCCTGTTCGAGGGAGGTGAGCATGGCGTTGAGGGTCGCCGCGAGGCGGCCGACCTCGTCGCGCGGGGCCGGGCCGCCGGGCGCGCCGGCCGCCGCCGCGCCGCGCCGGGCGCGCCTCGTCCCGCGCCGGCTCGGATCCGGCAGCCGCCGCGCCGGGTCGCCGGTGCGGGCGATCGCCTCGGCGCCCTGCGTCAGGCGCGTGAGCGGCCGCAGCGCGCGGCGCGTCAGGAGGACGGACGCGGCCCCGGCGATCAGCGCCGCCGCCAGGGCGGCAAGGAGCACGAGCCCGCGCAGCGGGTCGACGATGTCGGAGATCCCGCTCGTCGCGCCGGCGACCGCGACCGCGCCGCCGGCCGCCGGGCCGCCGCCGATCGACGCGAGCGGGGCGGCGTAGAGCCGCAGCGGCTCGCTCCCGAGCTGGGTGTCGCCGTAGCCGGCGGTGCGGTCGCGCAGGGCACGGCGCAGCGGCGCCGCGTCCGGCAGCACGCGCCCGCCGAGCGCGCCCGAGCGGGCGACGATCCGTCCCTGCCGGTCGACCACCTGGACGTAGGCGGCGCTCGTCCCGACGCGGCCCTCCAGGACGCCGGCGACGGTGATCAGCTTCGGCGTCGTCGCCGCCAGCCGCGCGACCTCCGCCGCGCGCGATCTGAGATCGCGGTCGAGCGAGCGGTGCAGCTCGTGGTCGACGAGCGAGAGCGCCGCGATCCCCAGCAGCGCCACGGCGATCGCGATCGCCAACGCGGTCGCGACCGCGACGCGCGTACGCAGCGAGGGAGCGCGGGTCATGCGCGTGGGGCGAGGCCGAGCGGCATGGCCCCCGATCGTACGGTCAGCGGAGCGACGGGTCGACGAGCCGGAGCTCACCGAAGTACGCGCGCGCGAAGCCGCGGTCGCGCGTCAGCAGTTGATCGGCGTGCTCGCGGGCGTGCGCGGCGATCAGGAAGTCGGCGATCATCCGAACGCGTCTGCCGCCCGAGCGACGGTACGCGCGCCACGCCGCGCCTGCTCCCAGCGCGGCCGAAGCGCCCAAGGACGTGAAGCGCACGCCCAGTAGGTCGAGCGCGTCGGCCGCGGCTTCCGGCTGCGGAAACGATGCGGCTGTCTCAGCCCACACGACCTCGCACGCGATCACGCTCCCCTGGCGCAGACACTCGCGAAGTGCCGCCCGGGATCGAGGACCGAAGTCCGGGTCGGCGCCGAAGACGTCGAGTAGGACGCTCGTGTCGACCGCGGTGATCACGTAGCGTCGCCGCGCAGCTCCGTGAGCGCGACGTCGGTCGAGCGGTTCGTCTCCAGGATTCCGTAGACGGCATCGATGGGGTCACGATCGACCGACTTGCGCGCGACCAGCTGGCCGTTCTCCTCCGCGAAATCCAAGGTCTCCCCGGCGCGGATCCCAAGCCGCTCACGCAGGGGCTTCGGGATCGTCACCTGCCCCTTCTCCGACACGATCGCCTTCATACTTCGATTGTAGGCATTCCTACTTCGACTTTCATCCATCGAGCACGAAGCCGACGCCGCGCACGGTGCGGATCAGCGGCGGGTCGCCGAGCTTGCGGCGCAGGTAGGCGACGTAGCGGTCGACGACGTTCGGCTGCGCCTCGAACTCGCCGCCCCACACCTCCTCCAGCGCGCGCTCGCGCGTCAGCACCGTGCGCGGGTCGCGCAGCAGCAGGGCGAGCAGCTCGGCCTCGCGGCCGGTCAGCTCCAGGTCGCGGCCCCCGCGCTCGCCCCGGCGGGTCGCGAGGTCGAGCGCGACGTCGGCGAACGCGAGCCGCTCGGGGACGGCGCGGCCGCGGCGCAGCAGCGCGCGCACGCGGGCGCTCAGCTCCTCGGACGCGAACGGCTTGACGAGGTAGTCGTCGGCGCCGGCGTCGAGCCCCGCGACGCGGTCGGCGACGCCGTCGCGCGCCGTCAGCAGCAGGATCGGCGTCGCCAGCCCTCTGGCCCGCAGCCGCCGCGCGACCGCCAGCCCGTCGAGGCCCGGCATCGCCACGTCGAGCACGATCAGGTCTGGCGCGGCGCGCTCGACCTCCGCCAGCGCGGCCCCGCCATCGGGCGCCGCGTGCACGTCGTAGCCCTCGGCGCCGAGCGTGCGCTGGAGCATCCGGCGCACCGGCGCGTCGTCGTCCACCAGCAGGACCAGGGGTCTCGACATCGCTCCCGAGAGCCTACGCGACCGCCACGGCACCCCCGCCGCGCGCGTCTCCGCTGCACGCGCGCCCCGCTCAGCCGCGCAGCAGCGCCGCGACCTCGGCGAGCCGCTCCAGCTGCAGCGGCGCGTCGAGCAGCGGCGAGAACAGCAGCTCCCCGGCACCCGCCTCCAGCAGCGGGGCGACGCGCTCGGCGATCCGCTCGGCCGAGCCGGCGACGGCGCAGCGCGCCCCCAGGCCGGGTCTGCCGTACATGCGGTCGAGCAGCGCCGCGAGCCGCTCGCCGCCGCGCCGCTCGTCGTCGTCCACGTGCACGTAGACGCGTCTCATGAGCGGGAGCGTCGCCGGGTCGCGTCCCGCCTCCTCCAGCAGCTCGTGCAATCTCGCCGCCTGCGCGACGAAGTCCTCGACCGCCGAGGAGCCGGAGCCGATCCAGCCGTCGGCGATCCGGACCGCCCGCGCGAGCGCCGCGTCGCTCCCGCCGCCGAGCCAGATCGCCGGCCCCGGCCGCTGCGCCGGCTTCGGCTCCAGCGGAAGGTCGTCGAAGCGGTAGAGCTCGCCGTCGAACGACGCCCGCTCCTGCGTCCACAGCCGCCGCAGCGTCTCGATCCCCTCGTTCAGCCGCCGCACGCGGCGGCCGGTCGGGAAGCCGAGCGCGGCCGCGGCCGTGTCGTCGCTGCCGCCGAGCCCGACGCCGACCACCACCCGGCCGCCGGAGAGCTGGTCGACGCTCGCCAGCTCCTTTGCCAGCAGCGCGGGGTTGCGGCGCGGCAGCACGATCACCGCGACGCCGAGCGCGATCCGCTCGGTCACGGCGGCGGCGAACGTGAGCGCATGGACCGCGTCGAGCGTCGGCATGTGCATGGTCGGGCCGCCGACCGCCGAGTCGAGCGTCCAGAGGCCGTCGAAGGCGAGCGCCTCGGCGCGGCGCGCGTAGGCCGCCAGCAGCGGGCCGGGCGTCGTCCGCAGCTCCCGCTCCAGCAGCTGGGGGAGCCCGACGGCGATGCGGAGGGGAGTCGTCATCGCCCGCGAGCCTAGCGCCCGCCCGGCTCGGCTGCCCGGCTCGGCCGTCCGCCCCGCCCGTCAGGCGCGTGCGCTCGCGGTCGGGTCGAGCCGCGACATCGTCACCGCCGCCGACAGCGCCGCCGCGTTGCTGCCGCGGTAGACCCCCTTGACCGGCGGCACGTCGGGATAGAAGCGGCCGTGCCCGATCTTCACGTGGGTCTCGCCCGCGAGCCGGCGGTTGGTCGGGTCGGCGCCGATCCAGACCGGCTCGCCGCGCCCCGCGACGTCCGGCAGCAGCGCCTCCAGCCAGGCATGCGTGTCGACCTCCAGCGAGTCGGTCCCGTCGTCCTCGGGCGCCGCCCACAGGTAGCCGGAGACGTAGCGCGCCGCGATCCCGCGCCGGCGGAGCAGCACGAGCGCGAGGTGGACGAAGTCCTGGCAGACGCCGGCGCCGGCCTCCAGCAGGTCGGCGATCGTCGAGCCGACGTAGGTCGCCCCGGCGCGGTACTCGAAGCGGTCCGGGATCAGCTCGCACAGCAGCCGCACGAGCGCGAGCGGGCTCGACGCGACGAGCGCCGACTCCAGCTCGTCGAGCCCCTTCATGCGTGGCTGGTCCTCCCACGGCAGC
>JAATFK010000156.1 GCA_015655225.1 Solirubrobacterales bacterium
CCGGCATCACCCGGGCCGGCACCTCGGCGAAGTCCAGGATCACCGCCGCCCAGAACTCAACGTTGGTTTCGATGGCCCGGTCCGGACGCCGCTCGCGCAACTCCGCCAGGGCAGCCTGCTCGACGGCCGCTGCCACCTCGTAGCGCGGTGCGTTCAGTCGCTTGGCGGTCGCCCGCAGGACGCGGGCCCGCGGGTCTTCGGCGCGGTACACCCGGTGCCCGAAGCCCATCAGCTTCTCTTTGCGGTCCAGGATTCCCTTGACCAGGCCGCGCGCGTCATCGGTCCGCTCCACCTCTTCGAGCATCGGCAGCACCCGCGCCGGCGCGCCGCCGTGCAGCGGGCCGGAGAGCGCGCCGACCGCGCCCGACAGCGCGGCGGCCGCGTCGGCGCCGGTCGAGGCGATCACGCGCGCGGTGAACGTCGAGGCGTTCATGCCGTGCTCAGCGGCGCTGATCCAGTACGCGTCGATCGCTCTCGCGTGGTCCGGGTTGATCTCCCCGCGCCAGCGCATCAGGAAGCGCTCCGGGATCGACGTGGCGGTGTAGATGTCGCGCTGGGAGACGGGCGGGCGTCCGCTGCCGCGCGCCGACTGGGCGACGAACGAGAGCGCCATCACGGACGCGCGCGCGAGCTGATCGCGCGCCTCCTCATCGCTGATGTCGATCAGCTGGCCGAAGCCCCACTCGGGCGCGAGCATCGCGAGCGCCGACTGCACGTCGACGCGCGGATCGCCCGAGCGGACCGACAGCGCGTGCGGCTCGGCGGGCGGCAGGCCGGGCGCGAAGCTGCCGTCGACCAGGAGGCCCCAGACCTGTTCGAACGGCACCGCACCGACCAGCTCCTCGATGTCGACGCCGCGATAGCGCAGCGCTCCACCGGCTCTGTCCGGCTCGGCGATCTCCGTCGCGAAGGCGACGACGCCCTCGAGGCCGGACTGGACCTCGCTCGTGTCAGCGCTCATGGTGTGCTCCTGGGGGGTTCGTTCCTGACGTGTTCCTCTCAGATTCGCAGGAAGCTGGCGCGGTTGCGTCGGACAAACCGTAGGGTTCGGGCCGTCGTCCGGCCAGCCGCCACGAGGGAGTCACCTTGACCGCGACCGCAGACCTGTTGTTCCGTCCCGTGGGCGAGCTGGCCGCGCTCGTGCGCGCCGGCGAGCTGTCCGCGCGCGAGCTGGTGTCCCACTCGCTCGACCGGATCGCGGAGCTCGACGAGCGCGTCAACGCGTTCACGCACGTCGACGCGGAGGGCGCCCTCGCGACCGCTGAGGCGATCGGACCGGACGATCCGCGCCCGTTCGCGGGCGTGCCGATCGCGATCAAGGACAACCGCCCGGTCGCGGGCATGCCGCTGACCCTCGGCGCGAAGCTGTTCGGACGGCTGACGCCGCCGTTCGACATGGCCTTCGTGCGGCGGCTGCGCGAGGCCGGCTTCGTGATCGTCGGCAAGACCGCGCTGCCCGAGTACGGGATCCTCCCGACCACCGAGTCGCTGCGCAACGGCCCGACCCGCAACCCGTGGGACCTCACGCGCACGCCCGGCGGCTCCTCCGGCGGCGCCGCCGCGGCGGTCGCGGCCGGCATGATCCCGCTCGCACACGGCAACGACGGTGGCGGCTCGATCCGGATCCCGGCGGCCTGCTGCGGCCTCGTCGGCCTGAAGCCCTCGCGCGGCCGCATCTCGCTCGCGCCGACCGCCGGCGAGTCGTTCCTCGTCACCGACGGCGTGCTGACGCGCACGGTCGCCGAGACCGCGCAGCTGCTCGACCTGCTTGCCGGACCGGAGCCTGGCGACAGCGCCTGGGCCGCCCCGCCCGCCGAGCCGTTCGCGACGACCGCCGCGCGGCCGCCCGGACCGCTGCGGATCGGCCTCGCGCTGCGCCCGCCGCTGACCGAGACGCCGCTGCACCCCTTCGCCGAGCGCGCGACGCGCGACGCGGCCGAGCTGCTCGCGAGCCTCGGCCACGAGGTCGACGAGATCGACCCGCCCTGGGCGATCCCCGGCCTCCTGCAGCAGTTCGCCGCCTGCTTCGGCCCCGCCGTCTCCTCCCAGATCGTGCTCGGCGGGATGTTCGCGAGACGCGAGCCGGCGCCCGAGGACATGGAGGCGCTCTCGTGGCTGCTGTGGGAGCAGTCCCAGCAGCTCGACGCCGCGCACTACCTCGCCGCGGTCGGCCAGGTGCAGGCGCTCGCGCGCACGATCGTGACGGCGACCGCCGCCTACGACGTCGTGCTGACGCCGGCGCTCGCGCAACGGCCCGTCCTGCTCGGCGAGCTGAGCGGCGACACGCCCGATCCGGCGGGCACGTTCCGTCGCTCCGGCGAGTTCACCCCATACACGGCGATCGCGAACGTCACCGGCCAGCCGGCGATCGCGCTGCCGCTCTACCACGGCGAGGACGGCCTGCCGACGGCAGTGCACCTGATCGGCCGCCCCGAGGGCGACGGGCAGCTGCTCGCGCTCGCCGCGCAGCTCGAGCAGGCCCGCCCCTGGGCCGATCGGCGCGCACCGTTCGCGATCACCGGGTAGAGGGTTCACGCGGAGGCGTCATGCCGGCGGGACGCGTCCGTACAATGCGTCGCCGGTTCCACTCCTACGTTGCAAAGAGGTACGACCCATGGCCTACGTGATCGCAGAGCCTTGCATCGGCACCAAGGACAACTCGTGCGTCGAGGTCTGTCCGGTCGACTGCATCCACCCCACCCCGGACGAGGCGGACTACGAGAAGGTCGAGATGCTCTACATCGACCCCGAGGAGTGCATCGACTGCGACGCCTGCGTCGAGGCCTGCCCGGTCGACGCCTGCTTCGCCGAGGACCAGC
>JAATFK010000559.1 GCA_015655225.1 Solirubrobacterales bacterium
GCCGCGTCGTCGGGCAGCACGTCGTACGTGCCGCGGGGCGCCTGCAGCTTCGCGCTCACCGGGGGGCGAGGTCGTGGAGGAAGGGGTTGCTGACGCGCTCGCGGCCGAGCGTCGTCTCACCCATGTGGCCCGGGCAGATGCGGGTCTCCGCCGGGTAGGCGGCGAGCAGCGTCGCGATCGACGCCATCAGCGTCGCGTGATCGCCGCCCGGCAGGTCGGTGCGGCCGATCGAGCCCTGGAAGAGCACGTCGCCGGAGAACAGCACGGGGTGCGGCTGGGCGGCGGCGAGCGCCCAGGTCACGTGCCCGACGCTGTGGCCGGGCGTCGGGACGACGTAGAAGTCGAGTCCAGCCACGGACACCCGCTCGCCGCCGCTGACGAGCTGCTCCGGCTCCCAGCCCTCGAACGGGCCGAAGCCCGGCCACGGCACGTAGTCCATGACGTTGACGAGCATGTCGCGCTCGCGCGACGGGCAGTAGACCGGCGCGCCGGTCGCCTTCGCCACCGGCGCGACCGCGCCGACGTGGTCGAAGTGGCAGTGCGTCAGGAGGATCGCGTCGAGCTGGACGCCCAGCTCGTGGATCAGCGCCAGCAACCGCTCCGGCTCGTCGCCCGGATCGAAGATGACGGCGTTCGCCGACCCCGCGCGCCGCACGAGCCAGCTGTTCTCCTGCACGGGCCCGACGGTCACCCCATGGACGTCGAGGTTCACTCCCGGCCCTTTGCCGCCGCGACCGCCTCCGCCTTCTTGCGTTGGCGGCGCTTGTACATGTACTGGTCGGTGTAGTAGCCGAGCGGCACGTAGAAGACGAGCATCACCGCGGCGATCCCGACCTTCGGGCCGACGCCCTGGTGTCTGAAGAAGAGCAGCAGCACGACGAAGAAGAAGACCGTCGCGATCAGCGCCCGCTGGATCGCGCCCTGCCAGGTCGGCGGGGTGTTGAGCCGCAGCTCTCTGCGCTCGGCCGCGGTGAGCGTGGCGCCGGCTCTTCCTCTGCGCTCGCTGGCGGTCGGTCTGCGGCCGGTGCGCCCGCGCGCGGAGACCGTCCCGGCGGCGGTGCCGCGGTGCTTCGTCTGGCGCTTCTTCTTCGTCTGGGCCATGGTGCTCTGGAGCTTAGTCCGTCGCGGGGGAATTGAGCACCCGAACGGGCGTGTCGGCGAGCCAGGCGGCGACGTCCTCGACCGCCTCGTTGAAGAAGACGGCGTACGTGCCGCGCGTGACGTAGCCGAGGTGCGGCGTCAGGAGGACGTTCGGGAGGGCGCGCAGCGGGTGGTCGGGCGGCAGCGGCTCGACGTCGAAGACGTCGAGGGCGGCGCCGCCGATCCGGCCCTCCCGCAACGCCTCCACGAGCGCGCGCTCGTCGACGATCGGGCCGCGCGAGGTGTTGACGAGGAGCGCGTCGGGCTTCATGCGAGCCAGCTCGGCGGCGCCGATCAGCCCGGTCGTGCGGTCGCTCAGTCTCTGATGGACGGTGACCACGTCGGCGCGCTCCAGCAGCTCGTCGAGCGTCGCGGCCGGCTCGACGCCGAGTCTCGCGGCGCGCTCGGGGTCGAGGTTCTGGCTCCAGGCGAGCGGCGCCATCCCGAACGCCTGGCCGACGCGCGCGACGGCGCTGCCGAGCCGCCCGAGCCCGACGATCCCGAGCGTCGCGCCGGCGAGGTCGCGCCCGACGGTCTGCTGCCAGCCGCCGTGGTGCATCGCGTGGTCCTCACGGGGGATCGAGCGCGCGAGTGCGAGGATCAGCCCCCACGTCAGCTCGGTCGTCGAGCCGCTGATGCCTCCGGTCCCGCTCACGACGACGCCCTGCTCGCGGGCCGCGTCCATGTCGATCGCGGCGTTCCCCATGCCGGTCGTGACGAGCAGCCGCAGCCGTGGCAGGCGCGCGAGCAGGCTGCGCGGGAAGGGCGTCCGCTCCCGCATCGCGACGATCGCGTCGAACGGCGCGAGGCGGCCGGCGAGCGCGTCCTCGTCGGCGACATGGTCACGGAAGACGGTGATGTCGACGGCGTCGCCGAGCGTCGCCCACGGTCCGGCGTCGAGCGCGACGCCCTGGTAGTCGTCGAGCAGCGCGAGTCTGATGGTCGTCATCTACGTCTCTCCGAGCAGGTGGTCGAGCAGGTGGCGTCTGGGGTCGAAGCCTGGGATCGGGAGGTCGTCGGGGAAGCCGTCGAAGGCGAGCGCCGGGGCGAGCCCGACCAGCTCGGCGTGCGCGACCGGCGCGTGACGGCGGACGGCGGCGACGACCGCGCGCAGCGGCGTCGCGGCCGGGTCCTCGACGTTGAAGGAGACCTGGATCTGGCCCTGGCGTTCGAGCGCGAGGCCGATCGCGCGCAGGCCGGCGAGGCCCTCGCTGCCGCCCTCGCGCACGAGCGCGGCGATCGCCGTCGCGTCGGCGAAACGCGCGGGCGGCGCGAGGACGAGGTTGAAGGCGACGAGCGGCGGCCGGGCCGCGATCAGCGTCGCGCCGCCGCTGGGATGGAGCGCGCCGGGCCCGAAGTCGGGCTCCAGCTCGCCGGCCGCCAGCCGTCGTGCCAGCTCGCCCGGGCCGCCGCGGCGCAGCTCCGCGCGGGTGCGACCCTGGGCGAGCGCGCCGTAGAGGAAGGACGGCAGCTCCAATTCCTCCGCGAGCAGGTTGCCGAGCAGCAGCGCCTCGGCGGCGGCGGCGCCGCGCGCCTCGGGGCTGCGGTGGACGATCGGCGCCACGTCGAGCGCGCCGACGTGCGGGTGGACGCCGGGAGCGCCGCTGTCGCCGGCGTGGAGGTCGATCCGGGCGAGCGCCTCGCGCGCGCCGGCCAGCAGGGCGGGCGCGAGCGCGCCGGGCGGCCCAGCGAGCGTGAAGACGGAGCGGTCGTGGTCGGGGTCGCGGTGGACGTCGAGCAGGCGGACGCCCGCCGCGCCGGTCGCGAACACATCGGCGATCGCGTCGATCGCACCGTCGTCACGGCCCTCGGAGACGTTCGGGACGGCGAGCAGCATGCGTTTCCGCGCGGCTTGCCGCGGCGCTGGCTAGAGGACCCAGCGGCCGGCGTCGAGGACGCGCGTGCCGCCGACGTCGAGCGTCGGGTCGAGCACGACGACGTCGAGGTGGATCGGGACCGAGACGGTGCCGCCGATCCCAGCGCTGGCGCCGAAGGCGACGTGGATCGTGCCGAGGATCTTCTCGTCCTCCAGCACGTTGCCGGTGAGCGTCGCGGCGTCGTTCGTGCCGACGCCCAGCTCGGCGATGTTCGTGCCGAGCTGCCCGTGCACGCGCAAGAGCTCGATGAACTCGGGGCCGAGCGGGCCGCTGGCGGCCGTCAGGTTCCCGTCCTGCACCGTCAGGAGGACCGGCTCGGGCGAGATCCCGAGCGGGGCGAGGCTGGTGGCGGCGAGCTGGCCGGAGCCGCTGAGGGGCGCGATGAAGCCCTCGCCGGCGGGGAGGTTGCCGAAGGCGCCACGGGCGGCGAGGTCGCCGAAGTCGGGGACGCCCGCGCGGCCGGTCAGGTCGAGCGTCAGGTCCGAGCCGTTCGGACAGGTGACGTGGGCCTCGTCGGACTCGTCGAGCAGTCTCGTGATCGCCTGCGTGCGGAGCTTGAGGGCGTCGAAGTCGACATCCATCACGCGGGCGAGCATGTCGGCGGTGACGCCCGGCAGGGTCGCGCCGCGGACACCCGCGTCGGAGGCCGCTCTGCGCGCTCTCGTGTGCGAGAGGGAGCGGCTGGCGGGCGCGAGGAAGGCGTCCGCGGCGAGCAGGGCGGCAGCGATCGTGGGCGGCGGCTCGGTGCCGTCGTTCGCGCGCTCGTCCATCAGCGCGAGGACGGCGTCGGCGCCGTAGCGGGCGGCGACGTCGCGCATCGCCTCCCCCAGCTCCCGCGAGCGCGGATCGGCGATCACGAGGACGTTCTCGCCCTCTCTGATCCCGAGGCAGCGGGCGACCACGGTCTGGACCGCGCGCTCGAGGGCGTTCCCGTCGTTCGACATCGCCGGGACGCTACACCTTCGCGCGCGGCACCGCCGCTCGCGCCGGCCGTCAGCGCAGCAGCGCGATGCGCTGCGGCGGATCGTGGCCCGCGTCGTGGATCGTGAACGTGCCGCCGGTCACC